>NZ_MLCO01000210.1 GCF_001982615.1 Teichococcus deserti
GGTCAGCGGCCGCTGACCTTCCTGGTCGACGGGATGCCGCTGGACGGCACGCCGGCGCGGCGCGACACCGCCTGGATCCCGCAGGGACCCGGGCATTACCGGGTGACGGTGCTGGATGCCTCCGGCGCCAGCGCGACCGCGGCGATCCGGGTGCATTGAGGGGCGACGGTCGTGGTCCGCGGCAGGTCGAGCAACGACCGCCAGCCGCTTTACTTTACATAAGATAGCTTATGCGTCGAAAGTGCGGGTTGGAAATGCCGCTGGATCAAGGCATCGCCAGCCAGTCCTCCGAGCGCAATCCGGCGACCCGGCGGAACTCGCCGAGGTCGCCGGTGATCACCATCAGCCCGCGGCTGCGGGCATGGCCGGCGATCAGCAGGTCATAGGGGCCGATGACGCTGCCCTGCCCTTCGAGCTCGGCGCGGATCTCGCCGGCATGGGCGGCGGCCGCGGCGTCGAAGGGCAGCACGGCGAGCCGCTCGGCGAAGCGCTCGACCTCGCGGCGGTTTTCCGACGCCCGGGCCGAGCGCGCCGCGCCATGGAACAGCTCTTTCAGGGTGATGGCGCTGATGCAGAGCGCCTCGGCCTCGGCGTTGAAGCGCGGGCGCAAGCCGGGCGGCCGGTCGCGCAGCACCCGGATGCAGAGGTTGGTGTCCAGCATGAAACGCAGCATCAGAAGCTTTCGCGGAGCTGATGCGGCGGCTGGTCGCGCGGACCGAGATCGATACCGGAAGCCTCGAAGAAGTCGTCCCACAGGGCATTGGCCGGCACGATCACCCGGCGGGCGCCGTCGCGTAGGATGGCGACCTCGCGCACGCCGTCCGGGAAGGCCACATCCTTGGGCAGCCGCAGCGCCTGGCTGCGGTTGTTCAGGAACAGCGCGGTGCGGGTCACGGGTGGCCTCCCTGGTTCGTATATGGCACAGGGATATACAAATTGACCTGCGGCGGCAATGGAAAACGGATCACCCCGCCGCGCTGCGCAGGCCCCGCGTCACCTCCAGCAGCAGCGGCGCGAAGCGGCGGCCGAATTCCTCCCTGTCCCATTCGCCCAGTGGCGCGGCCAGGTGCACCGCGCCCACCGGCCGGCCATCGGCGCGCTGCACGGCGGCGCCGAGCACGCGCTCGCCCTGCTCCACCTCTTCCGCCGCGGCGCCGTAGCCGTCCTGCCGGGCCTGCTCGACGCGGGCCATGATGGCGGCCGGGTCGGTCAGGGTCTGCGGCGTCAGCGGGCGCAGCGGCGAGCGGGCCAGGATGTCCTCGGCCTCGGCGCGCGGCAGCTGGGCCAGGATGGCGCGGCCGCCGGCGGTGCAGAACAGCGGCACCCGCCGCCCGATCAGCGAGGCCCAGAAGTATTCACGCTGGCTCTGCTGCCGGATCACGTAGATCAGGGAGACGTCTTCCCACAGGCTCAGGCTGACGCGCTGGCCGGTGCTGCGGCGCAGCTCCGCCAGCATCGGCATGGCGGCCTCGACCAGGCGGTTGCCCTGCAGGTAGCTGAAGGTCAGCTCCAGCACCCGGTGGCCCAGCCGGTAGCGGCGGGTGCGGGTGTCCTTTTCCAGATAGCCCAGCTTCCACAGCGAATGGGAGAAGCGCTGGGCGGCACTTTTGTCGAGGCCGGTGGCCGCGGCAATTTCGCCCAGCGACAGCGGTCCTCCCGCATCGCGGAAGGCGTGCAGCACCTGGAAGGCCTTGTGGACGGATCCCACGGCCAAGGGGTCTTTTTCCGTCATCCCCGCCCTTCCCGACTCCGCCCGCTGCCTTGCCAGCGGGCGGCACCTGGCTTCAAATCACCAAGCGATCTTGAATATCAGATAGTGATACGAAACTCCAGGTCAAGGTTCAGCATGCGGCCGGCCTGGGCAGGAAAGAGCTTCACCATGGCAGAAACACCCCAAGGCGCGCCCAACGCCGCGGAAGGCCGCCGCGCGGTCGGCGCGGCGGTCGTCGGCAATGTGCTCGAATGGTATGACTTCTCGGCCTACGGCTATCTGGCCACCATCATCGCCGGGCGCTTCTTCCCGGCCGGCGACGAGACCAGCGCGCTGCTGGCGACCTTCGCCGCCTTCGGCCTGGGCTTCGTCGCGCGGCCGCTGGGCGGCATCGTCATCGGCCGCATGGGCGACACCCATGGCCGCAAGGCGGCGCTGGTGCTGACCATCTTCATGATGGCGGTCGGCACCGTCGGCATCGGGTTGATCCCGACCTATGCGACCATCGGCATCGCGGCGCCGCTGCTGCTGGTGATCTGCCGGCTGATGCAGGGCTTCGCCGCCGGCGGCGA
>NZ_MLCO01000211.1 GCF_001982615.1 Teichococcus deserti
GCGTCGCGTTCGGCCTGACGGCCAGCCTCGCCGCCCCCGCCCATGCCCAGCAGCGCCCCCAGGCGCTCGGCACCTTCCAGGAATGGACGGCGGCGACCTACATGGAGGGGGGCCGCAAGGTCTGCTACGCCTTCACCCGCGCTTCCAAGTCGGAAGGCGCCGGCAGCCGGCAGAACGTCATGCTGACGGTGACGCACCGCCCGCAGGGCCGTGACCAGGTCGCGCTGCGCGCCGGCTATTCCTATGCCCGCAACGCCGATGTCTCGGTCAGCGTCGGCGGCACCGAGCTCGACTTCTACACCGCCCAGGACAATGCCTTCGCCCGCGAGGGCGCCAAGGCGGTGGCCACCTTCCGCGGCGGCGCCTCGGCGGTGGCCAAGGGCCAGGGGCCGCAGGGCCGCGGCACGGCGACCGACACCTTCTCGCTGTCGGGCTTCAGCGCCGCCTATGACGCCATCAGCAAGGAATGCCCGGCCGGCCGTCGGTAATATGGGCCGCCGTTAATCGCCGCCGAGGCCCAGGGATGTTTTTCAGGAAGCCATGAACCAGATCAGCCCCGCTGCCGCGACTGCTGCCGGCCCGGACCTCAACGAGGCCGAGCGCGCCCGCATCATGGCCAAGGCCGCGCTTTTCGCGCCGCCGCCGGCGACCCTGCCGGACGGCCGGCGGGAGCTGGTCGGGCTGTCGCGCGACGAGCTGGTCGCCGAGATGGTGGCGATCGGCGAGAAGGCCTTCCGCGCCAAGCAGCTGTGGCACTGGATCTACCACCAGGGCGTCACCGACTTCTCGAAGATGTCGACCATCGCGCGGCCGCTGCAGAACAAGCTGGCCGAGCGCTTCGTCATCGGCCGCCCCGGCGTCAACCTGGAACAGACCAGCACCGACGGGACGCGGAAGTGGCTGTTCGGCTTCCGCGACAACCAGCAGGTCGAGACCGTCTATATCCCCGGCCAGGAGGAGGATCGCGGCGCCGTCTGCATCTCCACCCAGGTCGGCTGCACCCTGTCCTGCAAGTTCTGCCACACCGGCACGCAGAAGCTGGTGCGCAACCTGGGCGCGGCCGAGATCGTCGGCCAGTTCATGGCGGCGCGCGATTCCTACGGCGAATGGCCGAGCCCAACCGACGGCACGCCGCGGCACCTGTCGACCATCGTCATCATGGGCATGGGCGAGCCGCTGTATAACTACGAGAACGTCGCCAAGGCGATGCGCATCATCATGGATGGCGAGGGCATCGGCCTGTCGCGCCGGCGCATCACCCTGTCGACCTCCGGCGTGGTGCCGATGATGGACCGCTGCGGCGAGGAGCTGGGCGTGGGCCTGGCCGTGTCCCTGCACGCCGTCCGCGACGACATCCGCGACGAGATCGTGCCGCTGAACCGCAAGTACCCCATCGCCGAGCTGATGGAGGCCTGCCGCCGCTATCCCGGCGCGAGCAATGCCCGCCGCATCACCTTCGAATACGTCATGCTGAAGGGCGTGAACGACTCTGAGGCCGAGGCGCGCGAGCTGGTCCGGCTGCTGCAGGGCATTCCGGCGAAGGTGAACCTGATCCCCTTCAACCCCTGGCCCGGCAGCCCCTACGAGACGTCCTCCAACAACGCGATCCACCGCTTCGCCCGGATCGTGCAGGATGCCGGCTATGCCTCGCCGATCCGCACCCCGCGCGGGCGTGACATCCTGGCCGCCTGCGGCCAGCTGAAGACCGAGAGCGAGCGCGCCAAGCGCAACCGCGCCAATTCGGGCGCCTCGGCCGAGATGCCGGCGCTGGCCGCCCACCTCAAACCCGCGGCCGACGCGGCGTGATCCCGCGCGGCGGGACGCCCCCCACCCGTCACGGCACCGATTGCCGCCGGGTGGCTTGGTGAGCGCCCCGGCCGCCTCGGACACCTCGGCCGTCCGCATCCTGCCCCTGCTGGCCGCGGCCGCCTTCGCCACCGGCTGCGGCATGCGGCTGCTGGACCCCGTGCTGCCGCTGATCGCCGCCGAGCTGCGCGTGACGGTCGCCGAGGTCGCGGTGCTGATCACCGCCTTCGCCCTGCCCTACGGGCTGTGCCAGGTCATCCTGGGCCCGCTCGGCGACCGCTTCGGCAAGCTGCGCGTGCTGACCATCGGCCTGACCCTCTACGGGCTGATGATGGCCGCCTGCGCGCTGGCCGGCGCCATGACCCCGCTGATCGCGCTGCGCGCGGCGACCGGCGCCGCCGGGGGTGCGATCATCCCGCTGGCCATGGCCTGGATCGGCGACAACGTCCCCTATGCCCAGCGCCAGGCGACGCTCAGCCGCTTCATGACCGGCATGGTGATGGCGCAGCTGCTGACCGGCCCGATCTCCGGCAGCATCGGCCAGCTCTTCGGCTGGCGCGCCGTCTTCGTCCTGGTCGGCGGGGTGGCGCTGGCGGCGGCGGCGGCCATCGTCTTCAAGCTGGGCAAGCGGCTGTGGCAGACCAGCGTTGCGGGGACGGCCGGCTCGGGCTTCGCCAATTACGCGCTGCTGCTGCGGCGGCAGACCGGGCGGCGGCTGCTGCTGGCCGCCTTCCTGGACGGGCTGCTGCTCTTCGGCGGCGCCTTTCCCTTCATCGGCTCCTATCTGATCCAGTCCTTCCACCTGGAGCCCTGGCATGCGGGCCTGGTCGTCGCCGGCTTCGGGCTGGGGTCGCTGCTCTATACCCGCATCGCCCGGCTGCTGATCCCGCGCCTGGGCGAGGCCATGCTGGCGCTGGTCGGCGGGCTGCTGGTGGCGCTGTCGCTGGTGCTGCTGGCCATCGCGTCCAGCTGGCAGGTGGTCGCGCTGATCCAGGCCGCCACCGGGCTTTTCTTCTTCATGTTCCACGGCGTGCTGCAGGCCCGCGCCACCGAGGCGCTGCCCGAGGCACGGGCCACCTCGGTCTCGGCCTTCGCCATGGCGCTGTTCCTCGGCCAGGGGCTGGGCTCGGTCTGCTTCGGCGCGTTGCTGGCGCGCGGCGGCTATGGCCTGGCCTTCGGCGTCGCCGGCCTGCTGATGGCGGCCCTCGCCTTGTGGTGCCGCGTCGCGGTGACGGCGCCGCGCCCCGCCACCCCCGCGCCCTGAGGGGCTGACCCGCGCCGGCCGCCCCTTGGCCGGGCGCCACATCCGGTCCACACCTTGGCCAAAGACGGGTGGGGAAACGGTCGATGAACACGCGCGAGGCCTCGGCGGCCTTCGTGGCGCCGCTGCTGGCGCTGGCCTGCGGCCATATGCTGTCCAACCTGCTGCGCACCCTGCCGGCCATCTCGGCCGACCTGCTGGGGGCCGATCTGGGCGTCTCGGCCGAGGGGCTGGCCAGCCTGACCGGCGCCTACCACTTCGCCTTCGCCGCCGGGCAGATTCCTCTCGGCGTCGCGCTGGACCGCTTCGGCGTGCGGCCGGTTTCCCTGACCTTGCTGGCGACGGTCACGGTCGGCGCGGTGATCGCGGCGCTGGTCGGCGGGCCGCAGGGCTTCCTCCTCGCCCAGGTGGTGCTGGGAATCGGCAGCTGCGGCATGCTGCTCTGCCCGATGACCCTGGCGGCGCGGATGCTGACGCCGGCCAAGTTCGGGCTGTGGTCCGGGCTGATCCAGGCGGTGGGCAATCTCGGCATGCTGCTCTCGGCCAGTCCGCTCGCCTGGCTGGTCGAGCATCACGGCTGGCGCGCCGGCTTCTGGGCCTCGGCGGCGATGGCGGTGGCGGTGGCGGCGCTGGTCGCCTGGCTGGTGCCGCGCCCCACTCCCTCCCCCGGGCCGAAGCCGACCCTGGCCGAGGACACCCGCGCCGTCCTCCGCCTCGGCCGCAGCCGGGCGCTGCGCGGCAGCATGCTGCTGGCCTTCGCCTCCTTCGCGGTGATCATCGGCGTGCGCGGCCTCTGGGGCGGGCCCTGGCTGATGGAGGTGAAGCACCTGCCGCGCATCGAGGCGGGCAATCTTCTCTTCATCGCGACCCTCGCCCTGATCGTCGGGCCCGCCTTGGCCGGGGTGCTGGACCGGCGCGTCGGGCATCGCCGGGTGCTGCTGGCGATCGGCCATGGCCTGGCCGGGCTGCTGCTGCTGGCGGTGGTGGGCGGCGGGCCCGAGGGCTGGCTCAGCCGGCTGCTGGGGATGGCGATGCTGCCGCCGGCAGGCGACGCCGCGCTGCTCTTCGGCTTCGGCCTGTCGATCGCCATCCAGCCGCTGATCTTCGCCGTGGCCCGCGCCGCTGTGCGGCCGGAGGAGACCGGCAAGGCCCTGGCCGCCGCGAATTTTTCCTTCTTCTTCGGCGGCGCGGTGCTGCAGACCGCGAGCGGCTGGATGGGGGGCCCGGGCCCGGCCATGGCCTTCCTGGCCGTCGCCGTGCTGGCCTGCACCCTGCTGTTCATCCTGGCCGAGCGGCGGCGGTAAGCGGTCACGCAAGTGCTGCGAAACCGTCATCGGGGCGTCGCCGCCAGCGTGGCACGGCGCCGCCCATGCACCAGGATCCCGACAGCGCGCGCAAGCGCCTCTCCACCGAGCCCTTCATCGACCCGACGGCGCGGGTGCGCGACACCCGCTTCGGCCGCTTCAACGAGGTCGGCGCCCGCACCCGCCTCGCCGAGAGCAGCATGGGCGACTACGCCTATGTGGTGAACGATTCGGACATCATCTACACGACGATCGGGCCGTTCTGCTCGATCGCCGCGCATGTCCGCATCAACCCCGGCAACCATCCGCTGGACCGGGTCGCGCTGAACCACTTCACCTACCGCGCCAGCGCCTATGGCCTGGGCGAGGATGAGGCCGGCTTCTTCGACTGGCGCCGCGCCAGCCCGGTGGTGCTGGGGGCCGACACCTGGGTCGGCCATGGCGCCATCGTCCTGCCCGGGGTGACCACGGGGGTGGGCGCCGCCATCGGCGCCGGCGCGGTGGTCACCAAGGATGTCCCCGACTTCGCCATCGTGGTGGGCAATCCGGCGCGGATCTTGCGCTACCGCTTCCCGGCCGAGATCCGCGCCTGCCTGAAGCGGATCGCCTGGTGGGGCTGGCCGGAGGAGAATCTCCGCGTCGCGCTGGAGGATATCCGGAAGCTCTCGGCCGAGGCCTTCTGCCGGAAATACGGCTGAGCGCCTGCCTCAGTCCAGGACGCGCAGTTCCTCGTAGCTGACCATGACATGCGCGCGGTAGGCAGGGCGTTCGGCCAGCCGCGCGTGATAGGCCGCGAGCGCCGGGCGCGCCAGCCGCTCGATGGCGATGTCGTGGTAGCGGTGCAGCACATGGCCGAGCTGAATGTCGGCCAGGGTGAAATCCTCGCCGGCGAGGTGCGCGTGGCGGGAAAGCCGCGCCTCGGCGATGTCGAGGAAGCGGCCGAGGGTCGTCATCGCCGCCGCGATCGCCGCCGGGTCGCGGCGCGAGGGCGCCGTCCGCACCACCCGCCAGAAGACGGGCGCGGTGAAATTCATGGCGACGTTCAGCTTGGCCCAGTCGGCCCATTGGTCGACCTGGGCGCGCCCGACACCCTCGGCCGGCCAGAAGGGCGGCCGCGCATACCGGCCGGCGAGGTAGCGCAGGATGGCCCCGGTCTCGAAGAGCGGCGGCCCGTCGCCGTCGCGCAGCACGGGGACGGTGCCGTTCGGGTTCATCGCCAGGAAGTCCGGCGTGTCGGTGACGCCATGGATGTGCCCGGCATCGATGCGGCGATGCGGCAGGCCGAGCTCCGCCACGCACCACATCAGCGCCTGGACATTGGAGGACGTCCTGCGGCCCCAGATGGTCAGCATGCGCGTCTATCCCCCCGCCGCCCTGACCGCCGCCTGGACCTGGCTCGCCGGGATGCGGGCCAGCTCGCGATGGGTGACCTCGGAGAAGACGTCCAGCAGGTGGAGGTCGTCAGGGTCGGCCTCGATGGCGGCGAAATGCGCCTGCATCCGCGCCTGGGTCACGCGGGAGCCGTCGGCCAGGTAGGCGTCGCAGAGGATGGCGACGTCGTCGAACAGGAAGAGGACCTTGTTCTCCTCGGCGGTGGCGATGGTCCAGGCGCCTTCGCGGCCGTCGGGGGCGCGGGCGGTGGGGTCGCCGGCGACCAGGCCGCCCATCGGGGCGCAGCCGGCGAGCGCGCAGAGCATCCGCCCGGCGACCCAGAGCGGCTCGCGGGCGCGGGCGGCCTCGGCGGCATGGGCGCGCTCGGCCAGGCGCGCGGCGTGGTCGGGGTGGCGCAGCGCTTCCAGGCGGGCGGGAAGGTCGGCGTCGGGGACGGGCTCGAGGATGGGCAGGCCGCGCAGCCAGGCGGCGATCCGGGGCGAAAAGGTCTGGTAGGCGTCCAGGGCGAAGAAGCGGTCGTCGAGGGCTTCGAGCTCCGGCGCGGTCTCGGCCTGCTCCCAGCTGCCGTGGCGGGCGACGATGGTGCGAAGCTCGGCGAAGATCCTGGCGTAGGGCTCGGCCTGCATGGCGGCGAGGCCTTCGGCGATGTCGCGGATCATCGGCTCGGGCCAGCGCCTGTTGCCGACGAACTGGCCGTGGCCGCCATTCATCACCTGGGCCAGGTAGTCGTCGCAGTGGTAGGCGCGCAGGGCGTCGCGCGGCAGTTCCTCGGGCAGGAAGGCGCCGTGGGCCTGCAGGGTGTTGACGAAATCGACGGTGTCGCCGACCAGCGCGAAGGGCTGCGGGTCGTTGAGCGACGACTGCTTCACCAGGATGGTTTGGACGTGCATGGCCGCTGGTTTGGTTGCGCCGCCCGGAGGCGGCAACCCAGCTCTCCGTGAGAGCGCGACCAATTGACAGACATAGAAGGGGGGCGCGGGGGAATGCTTTCCCCCGCTCTTGCTGCCTTACTGCTGCGGGATGTCGACGGCGAGGACGCTGCCGCTCTCGCTCTCGGTGATCAGCAAGGTGGTCCCATCCGGCCCGAAGCAGAGGTTGGTCGGCAGCCGCCCGAACGACGTGCAGTCGATGGCGAAGATAGGCTTGCCGTGCGGATCCGTCCCCCAGACCATCCCATGCCCCGGATTGGCGACGAAGAGCCGGTCCTGGGCATCCAGCGTCAGCCCGTCCGGCCCCATGGTGCCGCCCGGGAGACGCACGAAGCACTGCGCCTTGCCGACGAAGGGTTCCTGGCGGAGCGCGAAGCGCCAGACCTCGCAGGACCGGGTCATGGCGACATAGGCATGGGTCCCCGTCCGGTCGAGGGCGATGCCGTTCGGGCTGGGCCCGTTGCCGATCAGCTTCTCGACGCGGCCATCGGGCCAGAGGCGCCACAGCCGGCCTGAGGGGTCCTGCAGCCCGGTCTGGCCCTGGTCGGTGAAGAGGACCTGCCCCTCGGGCCCCACGGCCACGTCGTTCAGGCCCTTGAAGCCCTCGGAATGCACGGTCTCCAGCAGGGGGGCGATGCTGCCGGTGGCCGGGTCCAGGCTGAGCAGCCCATGGCGGTGGTCGGCCAGCAGCAGGCTGCCGGCGCTGCCCGCGGCCAGGCCGTTGGGCCAGCCGTCATATTCGGCGACCAGGTCCCATTCGCGCGGCCCGACGCGGAAGACGCGGCCATTCGGGATGTCGACCACCAGCAGCGCGCCGGTGGCGTCGAAGCAGGGGCCCTCGAGGAAGCTGTGCAGCAGGGCGCCGCCGCGGTTGGCGTCCGACCAGGCGGTGCGGCGCGGCGTGCGGTGGCGGTCGGGCAGGCGGCTGAGCAGCCGCGGCGTCAGCGGGCGGGGGGCAGGGAACCACATGGCGGCGGAAGCTGGACCCGGCGGCGCCGCAGGGCAATCCCCCGCTGCTGTCCCGGCGCATTTGTCCCGGCGCATTTGTCCCGGCGAAGTCACCGCCTTGCCGCTTGCGGGGCTGCCCCGGGCCATCCCATGATCCTCCCGGGACGGTCGTGAAACATCCAAGGGAGAACAGCCATGGCCAAGTTCGGCCTCAGCCAGGCGGTCCGCCGCATCGAGGATCCGCGCCTGCTGCAGGGGCGCGGCCGCTACACCGACGACATCGCGGTGGTCGGCCAGCTGCATGGCTATGTGCTGCGCAGCCCGCATGCCCATGCCACCATCCTGTCGATCGACACCGCCGAAGCGCGCGCCCTGCCCGGCGTGCATGCGGTGCTGACCGGCCAGGACTGGCTGGACGAGGGCCTGGGCGAGATCCCCTGCGCCATCCCGATGAAGAACCGCGACGGCTCGCCGCGCGCCAACACGCCGCGCTACGGGCTGGCGACGGCCAAGGTGCGGCATGTCGGCGACCCGGTGGCCTTCATCGTCGCCGAGAGCATCGGCCAGGCGCGCGACGCGGCCGAGGCGGTGCTGATCGACTACGACATCCTGCCCGCCTGCACCGACCTGGCGCATGCGACGGATGCCGGCCAGCCGCAGGTCTGGGACACCGCGCCCAACAACCTGTGCTTCGACTGGGAGACCGGGGACAAGGCGGCGACCGACGCGCTCTTCGCCCAGGCCGCGCATGTGACGAAGCTCGAGGTGGTGAACAACCGTGTCGTCGTCGCCAGCATGGAGGGCCGCGCGGCGCTGGCCGAATACGACGCCTCGGCGGAAAAGTTCACGCTGCATGCCGGCACGCAGGGCTCCTGGCTGGTGAAGAACCTGCTGGCCAGCAGCGTCTTCCACCTGCCGCCGGAGAAGTTCCGCGTCATCACCCCCGATGTCGGCGGCGGCTTCGGCATGAAGCTGTATCTCTATGGCGAATACGCGCTGTGCTGCTGGGCGGCGCGCAAGCTGGGCCGCCCGGTGAAATGGGCCGCCGAGCGGATGGAAGCCTTCCAGTCCGACACTCAAGGGCGCGCCAACCTCACCCTCGGCGAGATCGCCCTCGACGCACAGGGAAAATTCCTGGCGCTGCGCACCCGCAACATCGCCGACATGGGCGGCTATCTCTCGACCTTCGCGCCCTATATCCCGACCGGCGCGGGCACCAAGGTGCTGGCCAGCGTCTATGGCTTCCAGGCGATCCACGCGCATGTGCTGGGCGTGCTGACCAACACCGTGCCCGTCGATGCCTATCGCGGCGCCGGCCGGCCAGAAAGCAACTACCTGGTCGAGCGGCTGATCGACGCCGCCGCGCATGAGCTGAAGATCGACCGCATCGAGCTGCGCCGGCGCAACATGGTGCCGGCCTCGGCCATGCCGCACCGCACCCCCGTCGGGCAGAACTACGATTCCGGCGAGTTCGCCACCGTGCTCGACGCCGCGCTGAAGAAATCCGACTGGGCCGGCTTCGAGGCGCGCCGCCAGGAATCGGCCGCGCGCGGCCAGCAGCGCGGCATCGGCATGGCCTATTACCTGGAAGCCACCGGCGGCGACGATTCCGAGCGCGCCGAGCTGCGCTTCGCCGCCGACGGCATGGTGGAGGTTCTGGTCGGCACGCAATCCACCGGCCAGGGCCACGAGACTGCCTATGCCATGATCACCAGCCACCAGCTGGGCATCCCGCTAGAGAAGATCCGCGTCGTCCAGGGCGATTCGGATGCCATCCCCACCGGCGGCGGCACCGGCGGCGCGCGCAGCCTGTATTCGGAAGGCACCGCGCTGCTCGCCACCGCCACCACCGTCATCGAAAAAGGCAAGCAGGCCGCCGGCGAGGCGCTCGAGGCCGCCGCCGCCGACATCGAGTTCGCGGCCGGCCGCTTCGGCATCGCCGGCACCGACCGCGGCATCGGCATCCTCGAGCTCGCGGCCGGCCAGCGGGAGAAGGCCGCCGCCGGCCAGAGCGTCACCCTGCTCGACGCCGCCGAGGTCGCCCCCATCCCGGCGCACACCTTTCCCAATGGCTGCCACATCGCCGAGGTGGAGGTGGACCCCGACACCGGCCACGTCACCGTCGCCCGCTACATCGTCGTCGACGACGTGGGCCACGCGCTGAACCCGATGATCGTCCGCGGCCAGGTGCATGGCGGCGTGGCGCAAGGCATCGGCCAGGCGGTGATGGAGCGCACCGCCTACGACCCCGAGACCGGCCAGCTGCTCTCGGCCAGCCTGAACGACTACGCCCTGCCCCGCGCCAACGACCTGCCCGATATCGAGGTCGAGCTGATGGAAATCCCCTGCGAGACCAACCCGCTCGGCGTGAAAGGCGCCGGCGAGGCAGGCGCGGTGGGGTCCCCGCCCGCCATCATGAACGCGCTGGTCGACGCGCTCCGCTCCCGCGGGGTGACGCATCTCGATATGCCGGCGACGCCGGAAGTGATTTGGAAGGCTTTGGGGAAGGCAGCCTGAAGATCAGCGACAGGTCGGGGGAATGAATTCCCCCGAACCCCCATCTTTTTTCTGTTCTGTTGGCCGTTGATCGCCGAGCCACTTCACCACAGGCGATACCAGGGCATCACGGCGGGACGCCAAATACAAAAACAGCGCGCCCTCGAAGGTCGCGCTGCTGCTGGGCCGTTTCACGGACCATCGTCACGTGGACACGGCAGTCTGACAGAAAAAGAAGGGGTCCAGGGGAATTCATTCCCCTGGCCTGCCTCTGTCTTCTCTTACTTGAAGCTCACCTCATTCATCTCGCACAGGTTCACGTCCCGCCGTTCATCGGAGCGGCCGTTGCTCCACACCACGCGCAGGTCGTACTGGCAGGGCCCGTTCGGCAGGCGGATGTGCAGGCGGTCGCCCGGCTCCACCACGTCCTGGCCCAGGCGGTCCTCGCCCCAGTCGTCGCTGGTGGTCGGCGAGGCGAAGAACTCGCGGATCTGGCGGCTGCCGTCGTTCACCAGCTCGAAGCTCGGGTTGCCACGCGGGGTCACCGGCTTGCCGCTGGCGTCGCGCTGCAGCGTGCCGGTGCGGGCCGGGGTGCCGATGGTGACGTCGCGGTCGAAGCAGGTGTCGACGTCGCGCTTCTCCTCGGTCAGGCCGCCTTCATAGACCATGCGCAGGTCGGTGCGGCAGCCGCCGGTGGGGGGCATGCGCACGGCGAAATCCGCGCCATTGGCCAGGCCGCTGGCCGGCAGCCGGTTCTCGCCCCAGTTCCGCGAGCGCTGCGGCGAGGCGTAGAGCCGCTCGATGGTGCGGCCGCTGCGGTTGGTCAGGTTGAAGGAACCGTCCGTGTCCGTCTGGGCCGCGGCCGGCTGGCCCAGGAAGGTCAGGCCAGCCAGGGTCAGGGCGGCGGCTGCCAGGGTGATCCGCATGCGAGGGCTCCTCGTTAGGTCGCTCAGGGAAAGCGCACCGCCGGGCGTGCGCAAAGGTCCAGGCCGCGCGCTTCCTGCACGGCGCCATCGGCGAAGATCACTTTGACGTCGTAGAGGCAGGGGCCGGGCGGCAGGGCCAGGCTCTGGCGGGCCCCGGCGCGCAGCGTCCGGCCCAGCAGCAGGTCCTGCCCCCAGTCCGGCTGTCCGGAAGGCGTTGCGAAGGCGAGGGTGATCGGCCGCCCGCCACGATTCTCGAGGCGCAGGGCCATGCCCTGCGGCGCCGCATAGCCGGGCGCCATCTTGCCTGGCAGGGGGACGGGCAGCGGCGGACCCAGCACGATCTGGCGCTGCGCGCAGGTGTCGACGTCGCGCAGGTCGTCGACGCCGCCGCCGCGCCAGACCAGGCGCAGGTCCTGGCGGCAGCCGCCGCGCGGGTCCAGGCGGACGACATGGCGCGCACCGGGCGGCACCCATTGCGCGCCCAGCCGGTCATGGCCCCAGTCGCGCACCCCGACCGGATTGGCGAAGAGCTGCTCGAGGCCGCGATCGGTGTTGTTGACGATCTCGAAGGACGGGTCCGGGATACCCAGGGGGCCCTGCTGCGGGCCGCGCTGCGCCAGGGCCGGCAGGCTGCCGGCGGCGGCGAAAAACGACAGAGCGAGCGCAGCCTGGAGGGCGAGCTGCCGTGGCATGGGGGATGTGCCTCTTCTCAACCGGACGCTGAACGGCGCAGCCATGGCTGGGTTGCGGCGCGCTGGCAACCGGTTCCCCGATCACGCTATCGGGCGCTTGCTGCCGCCCCCTTGCGGCGCACCGGACTGTGATGGCGACAGCGATCAGCCCGCGCGGTGCCAGCCGTCCAGCGCCTGCTGCGCCCGGCCTTCATCGGCCAGCTTGATCAGATGCGCCAGCAGGCTGCGCGCCGCGGCCGGGCGCAGCTTCGGGTCCAGCGCGCTGCCGTAGAGCGGCGGCACCAGCGCTTCCACCGCGGTCGGCCGGTCGGTCAGCGCTGCGAGAAGCGCCGCCTCGCGCGCCTGGCGATGCGCCAGCAGGGCGCGGGTGAAGCCGGCGGGCTCCGGCAAAGGCGCGCCATGGCCGGGGAAGAATGTCTTTTCCCTTCGCGCGGCGAGGCGCTCGAGGCCGGCCATGTAGTGCGCCATGTCGCCATCGGGCGGGCTGACCACGCTGGTCGACCAGCTCATCACATGGTCGGCCGAGAACAGCGCCTCGCCGCCGTCGAGGGCGAAGCACAGGTGGTTGGCGCAATGGCCCGGCGTGTGCAGCGCGGTCAGGCGCCAGCCTTCGGCCTCGAGCGTGTCGCCGTCGGCCAGCGCGATGTCCGGATGGAAGTCATGGTCGCCGCCTTCGCCGCCGGCGTCGCGCGGCGTCTGGTGCGGGCCGAAGCCGGCGGTGCGCGCCCCGGTCGCGGCGGCCAGCGGTGCCGCGCCCGGCGAATGGTCGCGATGCGTGTGGCTGACGAGGATGTGGCTGACCGTCTCGCCCTGCAGGGCAGCCAGGATCGCGGCGTGATGCGCCTCGTCCAGCGGGCCGGGATCGAGCACGGCGACGCTGCCACCCTCGCCGATCAGATAGGTGTTGGTGCCAAGGAAGGTGAAGGCGCCGGGATTGCCGCAGCGGATCCTCCTGACCCGGGTGCCGCCGAAACGGCCGAGCTCCTCGACGGTGCCGGTGGGCAGCGGGTCCTCGCGCAGGAAGGTGATGGTCATGGCGGCGGGCCTCCGGGCGGCTGGGCGGTGGGGGCGCAGTCGGTCGCGACCGGCGCAGCCTGCAATGCGCGGCCGGCGAAGTCGAGCGCATCCCGCCGCGAGGCCAGATAGGCGCCGCCATGGTCCATCCCGGCATAGAGCCGCCCCTGCAGGGTGCTGCCGGCGGCGCAGGCGTCGCGCAACAGGGCGAGCTGGCCGGGGGCGGCGACGTCGCGATCGGCCTCGCCGATGCCGAGGAAGACCGGCATGGCAAAGCGCAGCGTCGGATATTCGACGCGCGGGATGATGACCGGCTCGACCCGCGCCTCGACGCCGGGGCGCAGCGCCGCGGCGCGGGTCAGGCCGGCGGCCATCACCTGCCCGGCCAGCTCGCCGATGCAGAGCACAGCGGCGCGCTCGGCCAGCGGCTGGGCGGCCTCGGTGAACAGCGTCGCGGGGTCGAGCGCGGGCTGGTGCAGCCGCGCCGTCAGCGCCAGGTAGAAGGCATAGGCCAGGCCGGGATCGGGCCGGTCGGGCGGCACGCCGGTGGCCTGCAGCGCGCCGGGGCGCATGTAGGGGGCGCCGGTGGCGATGACGCCAGCGACCGCCAGATCGGGGGCGTAGGAAGGCGCCAGCCCGGCCGCGGCCAGCGCGGCGCCGCCGCCCTGGGACTGGCCGGCGATGACCACGCGGTTGGCGATGCGGCCGGCCTCGGCGGCGAGCGCAGCGCGGGCGGCGTCCAGCACCCCCTGCCCTTCGGCGCGCTTGTCCAGATAGGGGTGCAGCCCGGGCGTGCCGAGCCCTTCATAGTCGCTGGCCACCACCGCGAAGCCTGCGGCCAGCCAGCCGGCGAAGTCCTGCCGCCCGCCGCCGCGCCAGGAGGGGGCGCAGCGATCCGCCACCCCCACCGTGCCATGCGCCCAGGACAGCAGCGGCCATCCCCCCTCGGGCGGCGCGCCGGCCGGCAGGAAGAGCTGGCCGGAGACGGCGATGGGCTTTCCGTCCACCCCGCTGGCCGAGCCGTAGAGGATCCTTCTGCCCGTTGCCGCGCCCTCGATCCGCCGGTCGGCGGGCAGGTCTTCCTGCCGCAGCATCGCGCCGGCGGCCGGCGCCGCGCCCTCCCAGCGGTAGAAATCGGAAACCCCGCCATCGCCGCTGGGCGGCGGCGCGGCGAGGGCCGGCAGGCTCAGGCAGGTGGCCAGGACCAGGGCGCGGAATCGCATGGAAAGAACCGCCGGTGGTTGCCCGGCTGAGGTGGGGCGCCCGGCCGCCCGCGTCCAATCACGCCACGGCGGGCGTCGCCAGCGCCGGCGCCGGGCGGCGATGCGCCGCGATGCAGGACAGCACGCTGAGCACCACCAGGGCGAAGGCCAGGGCCTCCAGCATCCCGGGCCACCGCTGCTCCCAGAGGAAGCCGTAGAGCAGGGCGAAGAGCGTCTCGAACAGGATCATCTGGCCGACGAGCGTCAGCGGCAGCGAGCGGCTCATCCGGTTCCACAGCGCATTGCCGACCACCGAGGCCAGCACCGCGACGCCGACCGAGACCGCGCCGAACCGCGCCCAGGCGGCGCCGCCTGGGCTGTCGCCGGCCAGGATCAGCGCCAGCGGCACCAGCAGCAGCGCCTGGGCCCCGGTCATCACGCCGGTCAGCAGGTTCCAGTCATGCGCCGAGACCTGGTCGAGCCGCGCCAGCCAGCGGCTGTTGCCCACCGCATAGCTGGTCCAGGAGGCCAGCGCGCCGATGGCGCAGAGCAGGCCGAGGACCTGGCTGGCCCCCGGCACCGCCAGCGCCTGCCAGCCGATGCACAGCGCGCCGGCGACGCAGAGCAGCAGGGACGGGACCAGCCGGCGCAGCGGCACGGCGCCGCGGTCGCGGCTGCCGATGATGGTCACCGCCACCGGCAGGAAGCCGATCACCAGCGAGGTCATGGCGATGCCGCCCAGCTGCACCGCGCTGGCCAGCAGCACGTAGTAGAGGGTGTTGCCGGCGAGCGCCAACCAGGCCAGCGCGCCCCATTCCCGCCGGCCGATCGCCGCCGTCAGCCGCCGCCAGCGCGGCGCGGCCAGCCCCAGGGCCACCAGCCCGAAGCAGAGATACCGTCCCACCGTCAGCTGCAGCGGGGAGAAGTCATGCGCCAGCTCCGGGGCCAGGAAGACCATGCCCCAGAGCGCGCCCGCCCCCATGCCGCAGAGAATGCCGGTCACTGCCTGCCTGCGATCCGCCATGCGCCCTCTCCTCTAGCGCGGGGGCGATAGAGCCTTCAGGGGGCGCGGTCTTGGCTAAGGCTCCTGGCGGCTGGGCCCAGACTCCTGTGGTGTCTCTTGCGGTTTCTCCTGCGCCCGGCGGCGGAAGGCGGCCGGGGTCAGGCCGGTGGCGCGGCGCATCGCCCGGGTCAGCGCGCTCTGGTCGGCATAGCCGCCGCGATAGGCGAGCTCGGCGATCGGCGCCTCGCCCTCGGCCAGCCAGCGCTGCACATGCGCCAGCCGCAGCCCCGCCAGATAGGCGCGCGGGGTGGCGGACAGCTCGGCGCGGAAGACGGCGTGCAGGCGGCTGGTGCTCAGCCCGGCCTCGGCGGCCATGGCGGCCGCCGTCCAGCCCTCGAACGGCTTTTTTTCCAGCGCCGCCAGCAGGCGCGTCAGCCGGGTCGGCTGCGGGTCCTCGGCGCCGCCCAGCGTCTCGATCAGCAGCGGCATCCAATGCGACAGCCGCGCTGAGGTGGCCGGGCCGCGGGCCAGGGTCAGGCCCATATAGTCGACCAGACTGCGCGCCTCGGGCGGCAGGGCGATCAGCGGGCGGGCGGCCAGCCGGTCGGCCAGGCTGCCGCCCAGGCTGCGCCGGTCCAGGTCGACGATCAGCACGCGGTTCGGATGCGGGCTGGCCTGGTCGTGGCGCGTGCCCTCGTCGATATAGGCGGCCAGGTCGCGGTCGAGCCGCGCGCCGCGGCCGCCGATCTCCATCTCCAGCGAACCTTCCAGCGGCAGCACCAGCTGGGCGAAGTCGTGGCAATGGGTGGTGCTCTGCGCGCCGTAGGAGCGCAGCCAGACCGAAGCGGGAGAGGAAGCCGGAACGAGCATGCCAGCCTTATCAAGCCGGTGGGCGAGCGGCCCAGCCTAGCAGAAAACGGGGCGCCGCGACACGGGGTCGTCCCCCGGGCCGCGGCGCCGGGCCGGCCTAGAGCGCCATGTCGGGGACGCGGCGGACCTCGCCGGCCGGGACATCGGCCGGGCCGGGACCGCTCGGCAGCGCCGAGGGGATGGCGGGCGCGGCGATGGCCAGCTGGAGCTTTTCCCCGGTGCTGGCCCAGGTCGCCGCCACCCGCTGCGGATCGCCGTTCAGCGCGGTGCCGAAGCTGGGGACGATGCGGCGCAGCTTCTCCTGCCAGGCGGCCGTCGCCACCCGCTCGGGGAAGACGCGCTTGACCAGGTCCAGCATGATCGGCGCGGCGGTGGACGCCCCCGGCGAGGCGCCGAGCAGCGCCGCGATGGAATTGTCGCGGGCATTGACGATCTCGGTGCCGAGGCGCAGCGCGCCGCCCTTCTGCGGGTCGCGCTTGATGATCTGCACCCGCTGGCCCGCCTGCCACAGCCGCCAGTCGGCCGCCGCCGCCTGGGGAAAGTATTCGCGCAGCGCGGCCAGGCGGTCCTCGTCCGACATCATCAGCTGGCCGGCCAGATACTGCACCAGGTCGAACTCGTCCCAGCCGACGCGCAGCATCGGGCCGATATTCTCCAGCGTCACCGAGGCCGGCAGGTCGAAGAGCGAGCCCTGCTTCAGGAACTTGGTCGAGAAGGTGGCGAAGGGCCCAAAGAGGACGACCTGCTTGCCGTCCAGCATGCGGGTGTCGAGATGCGGCACCGACATCGGCGGCGAGCCGACGGAGGCCTTGCCATAGGCCTTGGCCAGGTGCCGCTGCGCCACGGCCGGGTTGTCGCAGACCAGGAAGGAGCCGCCGACCGGGAAGCCGCCGAAATCGTCGCCCTCCGGGATGCCCGACATCTGCAGCAGGTGCAGCGCGCCGCCGCCGGCGCCGAGGAACAGGAAGCGGGCGTCGACGACATGCCCGTCGCTGCCGTCCTTCAGGTTGCGGTAGGTGACGCGCCAGGTGCCGTCGGCATTGCGGGTGATGTCGCGCACCTCGCTCGAGGTCTGCAGCGTGAAATTCGCCTGGGTCTTCAGATGCGCGACATACTGCCGGGTGATCTCGCCGAAATTGACGTCGGTGCCCTGCGGCGCCCAGGTGGCGGCGACGGCCTGGCCAGCGTCGCGGCCTTCCATCATCAGCGGCACCCATTCGGCGATCTGCTTCGGATCGCGGGAGAACTGCATGCCGGCAAACAGCGGGCTGCCCTGCAGGGCGGCGTGGCGCTTCTCCAGGTAGCGCATGTTCTCCTCGCCCCAGACGAAGCTCATATGCGGGGTCGAGTTGATGAAGGAGCGCGGGTTCTTCAGCACCCCCTGCTCCACCTGATGCGCCCAGAACTGGCGGGAGACCTGGAAGGCCTCGTTGATCTCGACCGCCTTGCCGATCTGGATCGCGCCCGTCGAGGTCTCCGGCGTGTAGTTCAGCTCGGCCAGCGCCGAATGGCCGGTGCCGGCATTGTTCCAGCCGTTGGAGCTTTCGAGGGCCACCTCGTCCAGCCGTTCCAGCATGGTCATCGACCAGCCGGGCTCCAGCTCATGCAGCAGCACGCCCAGCGTCGCGCTCATCACGCCGCCGCCGATCAGCAGCACGTCGACGGCCGAGCCCGACTGGGAGGTGCCGGGGGCGGCGAGCAGCGGCCGCGGCAGGGCGGCGACGGCGGCCGCAGCGGCCACGCCGCCAAGGAGGGCGCGGCGTTTCAGCCCTTCGGGACGCGGCAGGTCCTGGCGGTCGGTGGCGGAAAGGTCCGTGTCGGTGTCGCGCATCGGAGGAGGTCCCTCAATGTAACCTCCCCCTGATATTGAGGGGCGCTGTATCGACCTGCGATCAGCGCGGCAACGCCGGATAGATCATGGCTGATGATCGTTCGCGGCGGTGCTGATCGGGCAAAGCCTTTGGTCGGGGCCCGGCATGCGGATCGTGCAAGCAGACCGGTGCACCCTGGCCTAGGACCACTCCCGCATCGCCGAGGAGCCCGCCGCATGACCCTGACCGCGCATTTCCTGGCGCCGCTGGCCGTGGTGCTGGAGGTCGTGGGCGTCGGCGTTATCATGGCCGGGGTCACGCTGGCCGCCATCGGCTTCGCCCGCGACTGGCGGCGCGAAGGGGCCGAGGCCGCCTATCTGCGCGGCCGCGCCAATCTGGGGCGCGGCATCCTGCTCGGGCTCGAGGTGCTGATCGGCGCCGACATCATCGCCACCATCGTGGCGCCGCTGACCTGGGAGAGTGTCGGCCTGCTCGGCCTCGTCGTGCTGATCCGCACCTTCCTGAGCTTTTCCCTGGAGGCGGAGATCGACGGCGAATGGCCCTGGCGCCGGAAGCAGCGGGAGGGCTAGCGCCCCCGCCGCCGCATCTCCCGGTGCAGGATGTAGAGGCCTGCAAAAATAATGAGGCCCGCGCCGGCCAGCATGGTCAGCGTCGGCGCCTCGCCCCAGACGATCCAGCCGATGACGATCGCCCAGATCAGCGCGGTGTAGGAATAGGGCCCGAGGGAGGAGACCTGGGCGCTGGCATAGGCCTCGGTCAGCAGCACCTGCGCCAGCCCGCCGAGCAGGCCGATGCCCAGCAGCAGCACCAGCTGCGACAGCGTGGGCGTCACCCAGACGAAGGGCAGCGCCAGCAGGCTGAAGCCGGTCATCAGCAGCGACTGCCACAGCACGATGGTGGCGCTGGATTCGGTGTCCGACAGCTGCCGCACCAGCATGGTCGTCAGGCCGGAGAAGACCCCGTTGCAGGCGGCCGCCCCCAGCGCCACCCACATCATCCAGTCCGGCATGCCCGCCGGCAGCGCGCGGGTCGAGCCGAAGGCGCCCTGCCCCACCGCGATGACCACGATGCCGAGGAAGCCGATCAGCACGGCGGCCCAGCGATGCGGCCCCGGCCTTTCCCCGAGGAAGGGGATCGACAGGATGATCACGAAGATCGGCGTCGTGTAGCTGAGCGCGGTCTGCTCGGCGAGCGGCAGGATGGTGAGCGCAAAGAAGGAACAGCTCATCGCCGAGATGCCGGTCAGCGCCCGCATCACATGCCCGCCGAGGCGGCGCGTCTGCAGCGTCACGTGGCGCCGCATGCCGATCGCCAGCACCACCGGCAGGGCGAAGGCGTTGCGGAAGAACATCAGCTCCGGGAAAGGGATGTGGCTGCCGAGCTCCTTCACCAGCGCGCTCATCAGCGCGAAGAGCGCGGTGGCACCCAGCATCATCAGCGCGCCGCGCTTCATGTCATGGCGGAGGGTCATGCCTGGCCTTTCGCCTGCCGCGCCCGCAGCCGCTCGCGATAGAGGTTGTAGAGGCCGGCGGCGATGACGATGGCCGCACCCGCGAGCGTCGCGGCGGCCGGGAACTCGCCCCAGATCAGCAGGCCCAGCACCAGGCCCCAGACCAGCGTCGAATATTCGAAAGGGGCGAGGACCGAGACCGGCGCCACCGCGAAGGCGCGGGCGAAGAGGAAATGCGCGACGCCATTGGCGCAGCCGAGGAAGACCAGGGCGGCCACCGTCGCCGCATCCGGCAGCAACGCCTTGGGCGGGAACACCGGCAGCAAGGCGAGCCCGATCGGCACATGGGCTGCCAGCAGCCAGAAGGCGATGGTCGCCGGGCTGTCGGTGCGCGCCAGCATGCGGGTCCAGATCCGGGTCAGCGCCATCAGCGCGATGCCGGAGAGCAGCATGGCGCTTTCCCAGCGCCACAGCGCGCCGCCCGGGTTCAGCATGACCAGCACGCCGCCGAAGCCGACCATGGTGCTGGTCCAGCGCCGCCAGCCGACCTGCTCGCCCAGCAGCGGGATGGCCAGGAGCGTCATCAGCAGGGGCGCGGCGGCGGCCACCGCATAGGTCTCGGCCAGCGGCATGGCGCGCGCCCAGGCCAGGTAATAGGCGACGGTGACGATGCAATGCAGCGTGCTGCGCCAGCCGATCAGCCGCAGGTTGACCGGCCGCAGCGAGGCGCCCCGCGCCAGGATCCAGATGGCCAGCGCGCCGAAGACGCCGCGCCAGACCATCGCACCCGCCGGCCCGACCTGCGGCAGCGACCATTTCACCGCGGCGTCGGCGCAGGCGATGATGGCATAGCCGGTGGCGATGAAGCCGATGCCGCGGACCGCATCGTCGATCCGCGGCCGGGGAAAGGAGGCCGCCGCGCCTGTTGGCGAAGCCGGCGCATCGGCGCCCAGGGACAAAGCCGGCGCGTTCGCGCCGGGCAATCGCCCGGGCGCGGCGCCCTCAGACAAGGTCGGCCTCGGCGACCTGGCAGGTGGCGCCCTCGTGGTCGCGGGTTTCCAGCCGCACCTTCGCCCCGTCCCGCTCGCCGAACAGGAACAGCGAATTGCCGCCGATCGCCGGCCGCTGGCCGCGATAGCTGAAGCGCGCGAGCTTCGCGCCGGGCCCCGCGACGTCGAGGGCATGCTGCGCCAGCCAGGTCGCCTGCAGCGGCCCATGCACGACCAGCCCTGGATAGCCCTCGACCCCGGTAACATAGGGATGGTCGTAATGGATGCGGTGGCCGTTGCCGGTCAGCGCCGAGTAGCGGAACAGCTGCACCGCATCCGGCAGCAGTTCAACGGTGGTCGCACCCGGCCAGGAATCGGCCGGCGGCGCGGCGCGCATCGCCGCCCCCCCGGTGCCGCGATAGACGATGTCCTGCTCCTCCTGCAGGACCGGGCCGCGCGGGCCTTCCAGCACATGGCCCACAGTGACGAAGACCAGCTCGCCGCTGCCGCCCTTCTTCTCGGAGATCTTCAGGATGGTGGAGGTGCGCGTCAGCACGTCGCCGGTGCGGATATCGCCCTGGAAGGTGACGCGGCCGCCGGCCCACATCCGCCGCTCCAAATGGTGGACAGGTGGCAGGAAGCCGCCGCGCCTGGGGTGGCCGTCGGGACCCAGCCCCGCGGCCGGCTTCCAGTCCTGGAACAGCAGCCAGTGCCAGAGCGGCGGCAGCGCCTCGCCCTCCAGCGGGCGGGCGATGGTGGCGGCCATGCCCTCGACCAGGCGGGGGTCCATCCGGTCCTCGCGCGTCTCGCTGCGCCCGACGAACTCATCGTAGGCCATCTTGGTCATTCCTCCCGGACAAACAGAAAAAAGCCATCGATCTCGCCGGCCGGGCGCATGCGGGCCCAGGCGGCGGCAAAGCGCGGATCGCGGCGGAAATACTCCAGAAAATCGAAGCGCTGCCCGGCGCAGTCGGGAATTGCCGTCCAGCGCTGGATCACCGCCGCCGCCGGCGGCTCGGCCACGACGCGCTCCACCACCTCGTCCCAGACGAAGCGCTCGGCGGCGGGCATGGCCTCCGGCGCCCGGTAGCGCGCGCCGCCGGCCGGGCATTGCTGGTAGACCGCCTGCAGCAGCCAGGTGGACATGAAGGGCAGCTGCAGCCGCGCCTCGGCCTCGTTCACCGCCGGATAGACCACCGGAATGTCGGGGGAGAGCAGCAGCAGCGGCTTCTCCCGCGCGTGGCTCTGCAGCCAGGCCGACAGCCTGCCGCCGGTGCTCTCGGCATAGCGCACCTCCATCCAGGGCGCCTCGCCGCCGCGCAGCGTGAACAGGCCGAAGGCGAAGGCCATGCCGGCGCCGAGCCAGGGCGCGGCGCGGCGGGCATCCTCGGGCCGCAGCCCGCGATCGGCGCCGCGCGCCAGCAGCAGCCCGCCGGCCAGCCCCGCCCAGGTCCAGACCGGCACCAGGTGGTAGGACCAGCCCTTGTGCTGCACCAGGGCGGCGGCCATGCCGCCCATGACCGCCGCCGTCAGCAGCCGCGGCAGCCAGCCGAAGCGGACGGCCGCGACGAAGCCCAGCAGAGCGAGGGCCAGGATGGCCGCGCTGCCGGTCAGGTCGGTCAGCAGCACCCGCCACCAGGGCGCGCCGCCCAGGTCCAGGTACCAGTCGAAGACCAGCGGCACGACCCGGCCGAAATAATCCGGGAAGAACAGGACGATGCCAGCCAGGTAGGCGGCCCAGATGCCGGCCATCAGCCAGGGCACCGGGTCGCGCAGCGCGGCGGCCAGCCCCGGATGCCGCAGCCGGGCCAGCAGCACCACCGCCTCGACCAGAGCGGGGACGGCCAGGAAATGCGGCTTCAGCGCGAAGCCCAGCGCGGCGATCAGCGTCACCGCCAGCCCCAGCAGGCGGGGCGTCGCCAGCCCCTCGATCCGCCGCTCCGCCATGAACAGATAGGGGAAGGCCAGCATCGCCATGATCTGCTCGCGCTGGCCGAAATCATGGCCGGAGGCGACCAGCAGCAGCGGCATCAGGAAGAACAGCGCGGCGCGCTCGGCCGGCCCGGTGACCCGCCCCGGCAGCCGCACCAGCGCCGCCACCAGCGCCAGCACCGCGGCGCAGCCGACCATCAGGCAGATCAGCAGCCCCTCCGGCGGGGTCAGCGCGGAATGCCGCGCCATCCAGGCCGCCGGCAGGTTCAGCAGGAAGATCAGCGGCGGGTTGACGTCGATCAGGTCGCTGTAGAGCTTTTCCCCCCCCAGCATCCGGCTGGCGAAGTCCAGCACCGCCGCGACGTCGTGGTTCAGCGGCGGCGACAGCACCGCCGCCAGGAAGATCAGGCTGGGCACCAGCCCGCCCAGCCGCAGCAGCCAGCCCCGCCAGGCGGGGGCAGACGGACCGGTTCCGGTCCGGATCGGGTCAGGCGTCATGGAGGCGGGAGGGTTCCTTCAGCCCGGTCATCCTTCCGCCGCGCGGGCGGTTGCGCAATCCCATCGCAGCCCATTGCGGCGAGATGCGGGCGCTGCCACAAGCTTTCACCGTGGACGCCGCTGAATATGCCCTGATGGACCGGGCCGAGGCCGGGATGTGGTGGTACCGCGCCTTGCGCGACCGGGCCGAGGCGGCGCTGCGCGACCACGCCCCGAATGGTCCCCTGGCCGGCCCCTGGCTGGATTGCGGCTGCGGCACCGGCGGGCTGCTGCACCACCTGGCGCGCGCCTTCCCCGCGCAGCCGCTGGTCGGGCTGGAATACAACCCGGAGGCCGCCCTCCGCGCCGCCGAGAAGTCGGGCGCCGTGGTCGCGGCCGGCGATGCCGCGCGCCTGCCTTTCGCCGACCGCTCCTTCGCCGCGGTGGCCAGCATGGACGTGCTCTGCCACGCCGCCGTCGACCAGGAGGCGGCGCTCGCGGACATGCGCCGCGTGCTGCGCCCGGGCGGGCTGCTGCTGCTCAACCTGCCGGCCTTCGCCTGGCTGCATTCGGCGCATGACCGCCGTGTCCACAATGCCCGCCGCTACACGGCGCGCGAGGCCCGCGCCCTGGTGCAGGCCGCGGGATACCAGGATATCCGCACCGACTACTGGAACGCCCTGCTGCTGCCGCTGATGGTGCTCCAGAGAAAGGTGCTGGCGCGCGACGAGGCGGCGGCCAGCGACGTCGCCCCCTTCCCGCCATGGTTGGACGCCAGCCTCTACGCCGCCACCCGGGTCGAATCGGCGCTGGCCGGCATCGGCCTGCGCTACCCGGCCGGCGGCTCGGTGCTGGTCACCGCCCGCCGCCCCCTCTGATCAGCC
>NZ_MLCO01000212.1 GCF_001982615.1 Teichococcus deserti
CCCTTGAACATCGGCCCCGCCCCCGGCCCTGGAGCAGGGCTGCCCTGCGCGGCCGGGCCAGCGGATTGCTGCGGCGCGATGAAAAATGACAGAGGTCCGGCGGACTCGCGGCTTGCCCCTTGCGGCGCGATTTGCCGCCGCGATATGCAAACCATAGTGGTGCGGGCCCCGGCTTCACCCAAGATCTGGGTGGCCCGGCCCCCCGAACGGGAAGGAGGCGCCGCGATGTCCGGCTTGCAAACCGTTGACCGCGACCGTTCCGGCAATCCGCTCGATGTGGTGGAGCAGATCGTTGCTGCCAACGAATGGGTCTTCGAACGCCGCTCCGACGGGGAGATGGCGGTGGAGGCCCCGGGGAAGTGGTGCGACTACGGCCTGTTCTTCTCCTGGTCGCAGGAGATCAGCGCCATGCATTTCACCTGCGCCTTCGACCTGAAGGTGCCGGCCAACCGCCGCGGCCCGCTCTACGAGCTGCTGGCCCTGGCCAACGAGAAGCTGTGGATCGGCCATTTCGGCATCGAGGCCGAGGACGGCGCCCCCGTCTACCGGCATGCGGTGCTGCTGCGCGGGGCGCCCGGCGCCAGCGCCGAGAGCCTGGAGGACATGGTGGACATCGCCATCACCGAATGCGAGCGGTTCTTCCCGGCCTTCCAGTTCGTGCTCTGGGGCGGCAAGCCGCCGGCCGAGGCGCTGGCCGCCGCCATGCTCGACTGCGCGGGCGAGGCGTGAGCGTGGCCGCTGACACGCTGCCCCCTCTCCTGCTCATTGGTTGCGGCAAGATGGGCGGCGCCATGCTGGAAGGCTGGCTGGAGCAGGGCGCCCGCGAGGTGGTGGTGGTCGAGCCGGTGGCCGCGGCCGTCACGGCCTTCGCCGGCCGCGTGACCCTCTGCGCGACCGTCGGAGACATCCCGGCCGGCTTCGCGCCGGGCGCCGTGGTGCTGGCAACCAAGCCGCAGCAGGCGGCCGACGCCCTGCCGGCGCTGTCCGGCATGGCGCAGGCGGGTGCGCTGTTCATCTCGATCATGGCCGGCAAGACGGTGGCCGGCATGACGGCGCTGCTGGGCGGCCAGGCCCGGCTGGTGCGCGCCATGCCCAACACCCCCGCCGCCGTGCGCCAGGGTTTTACGTGTTGCTTCGGCGGGCCGGGCGTCTCCGACGACCAGAAATCTCTCACTGACCGGCTGCTGGGCGCCATCGGCGAGGTCGCCTGGGTCGACGAGGAAAAGCACATCGACCCGGTGACCGCCGTCTCCGGCGGCGGGCCGGCCTATGTCTTCCTGCTCGCCGAGGTGCTGGAGAAGGCGGCCATCGAGCAGGGGCTGCCGCCCGCGCTCGCCCGGCAAATGGCGCGCAAGACCGTCGCCGGCTCCGGCGCGCTGCTGGCCGCCAGCGAGCTGGACGCCGCGCAGCTGCGCATCAACGTGACCAGCCCGAAGGGCACCACCGAGCGGGCGCTCGCCGTGCTGATGGCGCCCGAGGCCTGGCCGAAGCTGATGTCGCAGGCGATCGGCGCCGCCACCGACCGCTCGCGCGAGCTGGCCGGCTGACTTTCCAGGGGGTTCCATCCCCCTGGTGCAACCTCTCGCCGGACCCCACTCTTTCCTGCCATGACCGACAGCTTCGCCCCCCTTCCCGACGACGCCGCGCTGATGGACGCGCTCTGGTCCCTGGTGGCCGAGCGCGGCTGGCAGTCCACCACCCTGCCGGCCCTGGCCGAGCGGGCGGGCATCGACCTGCCGACGCTGCGCGGCGCGGTGCCGACCAAGTTCTCCCTGCTGTGCCGGCATGCGCGGCTGGTCGACCAGGCGGTGCTGGCCGATGCCGGGCTGAACCCGGGCGGCAGCCCGCGCGACCGGCTGTTCGACACGCTGATGCGCCGGATCGACGCGCTGCAGCCGCACCGCGCCGGGCTGGTGCGCTTCGGCCGCGAGTTGCGGCACGACCCGCTGCTGGGCCTGGCGCTGGCGCCGGTGCTGGGCGCCTCGATGGCCTGGATGCTGGAGGCGGCGCGGATCGAAAGCTGCGGGCTGCTGGGCACGCTGCGGGTGCAGGGGCTGGGCGCCGCCTGGATCGCCACGCTGCGCGCCTGGGAGCAGGATGACAGCGTGGATCTCGGCCAGACCATGGCAGCGCTCGACAAGGCGTTGGACAAGGCCGAGCGCGCCGCGCGCTGGCTGAAGCTGGACCGCGACGGCGACCAGCCGTCGGGTGAGACGCCCGCCGCGCCGCCGCCATCCAGCGCCCCGGCCTCGCCCGATCCGATCGACTGACGCAACCTCGCCCGGGGGTCGCGACTTCGTCCCGCAAAGGAAACATCATCCGGGGCCGCGGCCTAAGCGCTTCCGGTTACCACCACCCCGGGGCTAAGCTGCCCCTGGCCATAACAAGCGGGAGGATGCCCATGTCGGATGCGCCCAAGCCCACGCCGGAGATGGACATCATGAAGATGCTTTCGGATTTCCGCCTGCCGACCATGCTGCCGGACATGAACAGCCTGGCGGCGGCGCAGCGCCGCAACTTCGAGGCGCTGTCGGCGGCCAACAAGGTCGCGCTGGAAGGCGCCCAGGCCGTGGCGCGCCGCCACATGGAGATCCTGCAGCAGTCGATGACCGAGATGACCTCGGCGCTGCAGGGCGTCTCGGCCGAGTCCACCCCGCAGGAGAAGGCGGCCAAGCAGGCGGAGATGCTGAAGGCCACCTATGGCCGCGCCGTCTCCAACATGCAGGAGATCGCCGAGCTCATCCAGAAGTCGAATGCCGAGGCGCTGTCGCTGCTGAACAAGCGCTTCGCCGAGGCGATGGACGAGGTGAAGGGCCTGGTGAACAAGCCGGGCGCCTGATTTTTCTTTCAGCTTCGTGCCGAAGGGCCGGGGGCGGAAGCCTCCGGCCCTTTTTTCATGCGCGTTCAGGGTGTCGCCCGGGGCGCCGCACGCGGCTTCCCTCGCCCGGCAAAATACTATAGGGGGGTATGGTATGAGCCATCTCGCCGCCCGCAAGCAGCCGCTGATCAACCGCATCCGCCGCATCGCCGGCCAGGTCGCCGCCGTCGAGCGCGCGCTGGAGGAGGAGGCCGACTGCGCCGTCACGCTGCAGCGCCTGGCCGCGGTGCGCGGCGCCGTCGACGGTCTGCTGCAGGAGATCATCGCCGAGCACCTGCAGGAGCATGTGGCGCATCCCGGCCTGTCGGACGCCGAGCGCGCCGAGGGGGCGGAAGAACTGATCGCCGTCATCCGCCGCTACGCGCCCTGAGGGGAACCGCCATGTCCGAGCCCGCACCGCACCCCTTGGCGCATGAGCATGTCTTCCTGGGTCAGGCGCATGACGCCAATGCGCGGCGCACCCTCTGGGTGGTGGCGCTGACCGCGGTGATGATGGTGGCCGAGATCATCGCCGGACAGGTCTTCGGCTCGATGGCGCTGCTGGCCGACGGCTTCCACATGGCGACCCATGCGGGCGCTTTGGCGGTCGCCGCCGGCGCCTATGCCTTCGCCCGCCGCCATGCGCGCGACCGCCGCTTCAGCTTCGGCACCGGCAAGGTCGGCGACCTGGCCGGCTTCGCCTCGGCGCTGGTGCTGGGCGTGGTGGCGCTGGGGATCGCGGTGGAATCCTTCGGCCGGCTGCTGGCGCCGCAGCAGGTCGCCTTCGGCCAGGCCATCCTGGTTGCCGTCATCGGCCTGGCCGTCAACCTGGTCAGCGCCCTGCTGCTGGCCGGCGGCGGGCATCACCACCATCACGGCCATGGCCATGACCACCACCATGGGCATGAGCATCATCATGGGCATGAGCATCACCATGGGCACCACCATGGCGGCGGCGGGCAGGACAACAACCTGCGCTCGGCCTATCTGCATGTGCTGGCGGATGCGCTGACCTCGGTGCTGGCGATCGCCGCGCTGCTGGCCGGGCGTTATCTCGACTGGATCTGGCTGGACCCGATGATGGGCATCGTCGGCGCGCTGGTCATCGCCCGCTGGTCCTGGGGGCTGATGCGCGACACCGCTTCCGTGCTGCTCGACGCCAGCGACCCGGCGCTGGAGACCGAGATCCGCGCGCTTGCCGAGGCCGCGGGCGACACCCGCATCACCGACCTGCATGTCTGGCGCCTGGGGCCGGAGGCGCATGCCGCCATCGTCAGCGTCACCGGCCCGGCCGATGCCGAGACCATCCGCGCCCGGCTGAAGCCGGTGCACGAGGTGGTTCATCTGACCATCGAGCACCGGCCGATGGCCGCCGGGTAAGGCCGCCGCGAACCCGCCTCTGATTGCTGAACGGTGAAGCGGCGGCCATGATGGACGGCAGACCAGCCCAGGGGCCTGCATGCCGTCCGACCCGCCGACCCCGCCCGCGCCGCGCGACCCTGCCCTGGCGCTGGAGATCGCCGCCGGCATGCTGGCCCGCCGCGGCGACTGGCCGAAGCTGGTGGTGCGGGTCATGGCGGCCCTGCCCAGCCTGGCGCCGGAGACGGTCCGTCCGCGCACCTGGCTCCATCTTGTCACCGCGGCGCTGGAGACCGGCTCGGAGCCCGCCTTGCAGGCCGCCATCGCCGCGGGGCTCAGCCCCGCCCTTCCGCCCGAGACCCGCATCGAGCTGGCACGGCGGCTGGCGATCGGCGACCGGGCGGCGGCGGGGCTCGCCGTGCTGCTGGCCGATCCGGCGCTGATGCAGACCCCGGCGCTGGCGGGCAAATGCCTGATGGCTCTGAAGGTGATCGGCGGGCCGCGGCAGTCGCCGGCCCTGCAGGCCTGCCTGCCGGTGCTGCGCCGGGTGCTGCTGGGCGAGCAGAAACCCGCCACCCCGCCACCCGAGGCGCCCTTCGCCTTCCCGGCGCCGGCGCTGCCGCGGCATCCGGCGACGCCGCTCGGGATCCTGAACCCCGAGGCCGTTCCGGCCGCCGACCTCGCCGATATCCGCGGCCAGGACGCCGCCTTCGCCGAGCGGATGGGCCGGGCGCGCCGGCCGCGGGTGCGGCTCTACGAGGACGTCTTCGTCAACCGCCGCGGCCAGATCTGGCGCGCCGACGGCACAATGCTGGATGGCGGCGGCCGGCTGCTCGATCCCGCCTGCCGCGCCGCCGAGGCGAAGGCCCGCTTCGTGCCGGAAGCGGTCAATGCGCTGGAGGCCTCGGGGTTCTTCCACTGGTTCGCCGAATGGATGCCCTCGCTGTTCTGGACGCTGCAGTGCGGGGCGCGTGGCCTGCCCTATCTGCTGGGCGACCGCGCGCCGGACTACCAGGCGGCGCTGCTCGGGCTGCTGCGCGGCGCGGCGCCGGAGACCATCGCGGTGGGCGACGCGGTGCGGGTCGGCCGGCTCTATGCCGCCAGCCGCGAGACCGCGGGGCTGGTGCATTGGGGCGCCTACCAGGCGGGATTCGAGCGGCTGGCGGCGCAGGCGGCACCAGGCGGGCACAAGCTGCTCTACCTGTCGCGCCGCGACGCGCCGAAACGCGCGATGGGCAATGAAGCGGCGCTGGAAGCGCGGCTGGCCCGTGCCGGCTTCCACTGCGTCCCCTTCTCCGGCCTCAGCTTGCCGCAGCAGATCGGGCTGGTGCAGGACGCCGCGCTGGTGGTCGCACCGCATGGCGCGGGGCTGGCGCATCTGCTGGGGCAGCGGCGCGGCATCGCGGTGCTGGAACTGATGCCGGTGCTGTCCAGCGCCATCCCATTGCGGCACTGCTTCGCGCGGATTTCCGCGCTTCGCGGGCATCGCCATGCCCAGTACCTGGTGCGGCCGAACGCCGCGACCCAGGCCTGGTCGGTCGATGTCGGCGCCGTCGCCGAGGCCGCCGAGCGGATGGCAGCGGAAGCGCTGCGGAGGCAGCAGGCCGCCTAGGCGGGCAGCCGGATATGGGCCCTGAGCCCCCCCAGCGGGCTCGCCTCCAGCGCGATATCCCCGCCATGCGCCCGGGCGATGTCCCGGGCGATGGCCAGGCCCAGCCCGGTCCCGCCGGCCGAGAAGCTAGTGAAAGGCTTGAAGGCCTCTTCGCGCGAGGCGCCGGGGATGCCGGGACCGTCATCGTCGATGGTGATATGGACCCAGCGGCCGGCCGGGCGGCCGGGCTCGCTGCGCGGGCTTTCGGTCAGGCCGACCGCGATGCGGCGGGCATGGCGGCGGGCATTGTCCAGGATATTGCCCAGGCAGCGGCGCAGGGCGTCGACCCGCAGCGGCAGCACCAGGCTGTCGGGGGCCTCGACGCTGACCTCGGCACCGTCGCGGCGGGTGCGGCGGGCCATGTCCATCACCAGCTCGACCAGGTCGGAGGGCTGGCTCTGCTCCATCCCTTCGCCACGGGCGAAGGCGAGATAGGTCGCGATCATGCGCTCCATCTCGGCGACGTCCTCGGTCATCTCGGCGGCGTCCTGCTCGGCGCCGGCGGGCAGCATGGCGAGGCCGAGGCGCAGGCGGGTCAAGGGCGTGCGCAGGTCGTGGCTGATGCCGGCCAGCATCTCGGTGCGCTGGTTGATGAAGCGGCGGATCCGGTTCTGCATCTGGTTGAAGGCGGCCGCCGCCTGGCGCACCTCGGCCGCACCCTCCGGCTTGATCGGGCCGAGCTCGCGGCCCAGGCCGAAGGCTTCCGCCGCGCTGGCCAGCCGCCGGATGGCGCGCACCTGGTTCTTCATGAAGAGCGCCGCGACGATGAACAGCAGCAGCGAGGTGCCGACCAGCCAGATGACGAACAGATAGAGCGTGCCGAAGAACAACCGTTTCCGCGGCGCCTCGACATGCAGCACGCCGTCGGGGGTCTGCACGCGGATGATGACGCTGCGCGGGTCGGACTGCCAGTCGGTGTCGAAGGGCAGGCCGACGCGCTCGCGCAGCGCATGGGACAGGTCGTCCTCCAGCGGCAGGATCGGCATCCAGCTGGAGCGCTGGCCGGGCATGCCCATGGTGGCGCCAGGCTCGAAGGCCAGCGACAGGTCCAGCCGCCAGGCCGCCTCGCGGAAGATCCAGTCGCGTTCGTGCTCGGTCGGGTGGCGGGTCAGCAGCTCGGTGACCATGCCGACGTCGCCGGCGACGCCGCCGGCAAGGCGGCGCGAGATGACGTCGAGATGGCCGCCGTAGAAGAGCTGCAGGGCGACGCCCTGGAGGATGAGCAGCGGCAGCAGGATGATGAGCAGCGCGCGCCCGAGCAATCCGCGCGGCAGCAGCCAGCGGAAGGGGGCCGCGAGGAAGCGGAGCACCGGACGCAGAGGCTGTGGGGTCGGTTTCATGCGCGTGCCGCGTTGCCTTGGCTGGTCATGTGGCGCTGCGGGTTCAGCGGCCGAAATGACAGAAAAAAGATGGGCGCAAACGTGTACGTTTGCGGGGGGAATTCATTCCCCCAGCCTCAAGTCCCTGGCTTGAGAACGTAGCCCCGGTGCCTGACGGTCTGCAGAAAGCGCGGCTCCCGTGGATCCGGCTCGATCTTGCGGCGCAGGCGGGTGACCTGGACGTCGACCGCGCGCTCGCCGGCCTCGGGCGTGCCGAGGGCGGCGGCAATCTCCTCGCGGGTCAGCACCTCGCCGGCGCGGCGGGCCAGCGCGGAGAGCAGCGCCGCCTCGCCCCCGGTGAGCCGATGGGTGCCGTCCTGGCCGCGCAGCTCGCCGCGCTCGGGGTCGTACCAATGCGGGCCGAGCTGAACGGGGGCGAGCGGCAGGCTGGCCGGCAGCGCCGGCGTGCTGCGCTTCAGGATGGTGCGGATGCGCAAGGCCAGCTCGCGCGGGTCGAAGGGCTTGGCCAGATAGTCGTCGGCGCCGCGCTCGAAGCCGGCGATGCGGTCGTCCGGCGCCCCGGCGGCGGTCAGCATCAGGATGGGCACGTCCTGGCCCTCGCGGCGCAGGCCCTCGGTCAGGTCGAGGCCGGATTCACCCGGCATCATGACGTCGAGCACCAGCAGGTCGAAGGCCATGCTGTTCAGCGCCTGGCGTGCGGCGACGGCATCGGCCGCCGCGGTGACGCGGAAGCCCTGCTCCGACAGAAACCGCTGCAGCAGGTTGCGCAGCCGGGCATCGTCGTCGACGACCAGCAGATGCGGCTCGCCGCCGGTCATGCGGCGCTCCGCGGCTTGGGCGCGCCGGGGGCCGCGGCCGGCTGGGCGCGGTCGAGCTGGGCGCGCGCCTCGGGCCCCATCAGGCCGAGCATGACACGCCGGAAACCCTCCACGGCGACGGGGCCGGCCTCGCGATAGGCCCGCATCACCCATTCGCGCTGCCGCTCGAACAACCGGCGCTCCATGGCCTCCCCCTTCTCGGTCAGCGACAGCAGGCGCTGGCGGCGGTCGTTGCGGCCGGGCGCCTGGGTGACATAGCCGTCCTCGACCAGCGGCGTCAGCACCCGGCCGAGCGACTGCTTGGTGATGCCGAGGATGGAAAGCAGGTCGCCCACCGTGATCCCCGGCCGGCGCCCGACGAAATGCAGCACCCGGTGGTGGGCGCGGCCCATGCCGAGCTCGGCCAGGATGGCATCCGGGCCGGCGGTGAAGTCGCGATAGCCGAAGAACAGCAGGTCCTGGGCGAGCCGCAATTCCTCCTCGCGCAGGAAGAGGAGCTGGCGGCCGGCGCCGAGGGGCTTGGACTCCGGGGCTTCGGACATGGCTGGCATGCTTCCCTTTTGGGTCAGCGTCATTGACGTTTCTTCGTTGAAAGTTTTACGGTCTGGCTATCCCACGAAATAAAATTTCGTGGAACCCCTTTCAAGGATGACACAGATGGCGCTGGCTCCTTTCGACGACCGCGACGGCTGGATCTGGATGGACGGGCAGATGCTTCCCTGGCGGGAGGCGAAGCTGCACGTCCTGACCCACGGGCTGCATTATGCCAGCAGCGTCTTCGAGGGCGAACGGGCCTATGGCGGAAATATCTTCCGCCTGCGCGCCCATACCGAGCGGCTGATCGCCTCGGCGACGATCCTGGGGATGGCGATGCCCTGGAACGCCGAGGAGATCGACGCCGCCTGCCTGGCGGTGATGGCGGCGAACGGGCTGACGGATGCCTATCTGCGCCCGCTGGCCTGGCGCGGGACGGAGATGCTGGCGGTCTCGGCGCAGAACACCAGGACACATCTGGCCATCGCCTGCTGGGCCTGGCCGAACCTGTTCGGGGAAGCCCGGATGAAGGGCATCCGCCTGGGCCATGCCGAATGGCGCCGGCCCTCGCCGCAGAGCGCGCCGACGGCGGCCAAGGCGGGCAGCCTCTACACGATCGGCACGCTGTCCAAGCACAAGGCCGAGGCGGAAGGCTTCGACGACGCGCTGATGCTGGACCATCGCGGCGCGGTGGCCGAGGCGACGGGCGCCAATATCTTCTTCGTCATGGACGGCGCGCTGCACACGCCGGAGCCGGACGGGTTCTTGAACGGCATCACCCGGCAGACGGTGATGGCGCTGGCGAGGCAGCAGCAGATCCCGGTGGTCGAGCGGCTGATCGCGCCGGAAGAGATTGCCCGGGCGAGCGAGGTCTTCGTCACCGGCACCGCCGCCGAGGTGACGCCGGTGCGGGCGATCGGCGATCTGTCCTTCACGCCGGGCCGGATCACCACGGCGCTGATGGATGATTATTCCAGCCTGGTGATGCAGGACCCTGCGACGGTGGCGCAGCGGCTGGGGTGAGCGGGCGTGGCGTTGGCGCCCCCACCGGGCCGCCGGCGCCGAACCGCGCAGCCTTTACGAATCCCGGCGGGCTCTCCATGAAGGCGCCAGGCCGTGGACCCGGCCGGACGGTCCGATCAGGAGATGCAGGCTTGCCGCAAATCTTCCAGAGCTTTTGGCATGGCGGCGCTCTCTCGCCCTACGAATGGCTTTGCCTGAAATCCTTCATCGACCATGGGCATGGCTATCATCTCTACAGCCATGACCCCCATCTGTCGGTGCCGCAGGGCGTGCAGCTGATGGATGCCGCCGAAATCGCGCCGGCGGATGAGGTCTTCGTCTACCAGACCGGGCCTGGCAAAGGCAGCGTTTCCAGCTTCGCCAACCTGTTCCGCTACGAATTGCTGCTGCGACGCGGCGGCTGGTGGGTCGACACCGATGTCTGCTGCACCAGCACCGAGGTCCCCGCGCAGCCGCGCTTCTTCGCCATCGAGGCGCCGGAGCGCGCCAATTGCGCGGTCATCCATTTCGCGGCAGGCGATCCGGTCATGCGGGATTGCCGGGACGCCGCCCGCCGCCGCGGCCACCAGGTCACCTGGGGCCAGACCGGACCACGCCTGCTGACCGCGACGCTGCGCAAGCACGGGCTGCTGGCAGCCGCCGCGCCGGCGGCCAGCTGCTATCCATTCACCTGGCAGGAAGTGCTGCCGCTGTTCGACCCGGCGCAGGCGGCCAGCCTGCAGGAGCGGGCGCGCAGCGCCTTCTGCGTGCATTTCTGGAACGAGATCATTCGGCGCCTGAAGATCGACAAGCGGCTGGGCGTGCCGAAGGGCTGCTACCTCGACACGCTCTTCACCCGCCATGGCGTCAGCTTCCCGCCTCATCCCGGCTATTCCTTCGCCGAGCTCGGCGCGCTGGAGGAAGCGCTAGCGGCAACGGAACGACAGGCGCGCCGCATCGCCGAGCTGGAAGCCGCCGTACAGCCATCCCAATCCGAAGGGGCCCCGCAGCCGGGCTGAGCGCGCCGAATTGCCTCCCCGTCATCCGCTGTTATCTTAAGGCCCGGCATTCGTCGCCCGGCTTTCCTGCCGGCATCCCGCCGCCTCAGGAGAGTTCCGCTTGCGGCAGTTGTTCCAGAGCTATTGGCATGGCGGGCCGCTCTCGCCCTATGAATGGCTCTGCCTCAAGTCCTTCGTCGACCACGGGCATGCCTTCCACCTGTACAGCCACGATCCGCAGCTGGCGGTGCCGGAGGGCGTGCAGCTGATGGATGCGGCCGATATTCTCCCGGCCACCGATATCTTCGTCCATGCGCATGGCTGGGAGAAAGGCAGCGTCGCCTGCTTCGCCGACCTGTTCCGCTACGAGCTGCTGTTGCAGCGCGGCAACTGGTGGGTCGACACCGATATCTGCTGCCTGCGGCCCCAGGTCCCGGCGCAGCCCTTCTTCGCCGCTTTTGAGGCGCCCGATCGCGCCAACAATGCGGTCCTGCATTTCGAAGCCGGCCATGCCGTCATGCGGGACTGCCGCGACGGCGTGCGACGCCTGGGGCCGAAGGCCGCCTGGGGCCAGACCGGGCCCGAGCTGCTGACCGCGACCCTGAAACAGCATGGCCTGCTCGGCGCCGTGGCGCCGGCGGCGACCTGCTATCCTTTCGGCTGGAAGGACGCACTCATGCTGTTCGATCCGGAGCAAGCCGCCGATCTGCGCGACAGGATCGGCGGCGCCTTCTGCATCCACTTCTGGAACGAGATCCTCCGCCGCCTGAAGATCGACAAGCGGCTCGGCGTGCCCCGGGGCAGCTACCTGGATGCGCTGTTCGCGCGCCATGGCGTGCGCTTTCCCGCCCATGTCGGCTACACGATGGCGACGATCGCCGCCCTGCTGAAAAGCCGGATCGAGTTGGAGCAGCTGACGCTGCGCGCCGCGCGGCTGGAGGCCGCCCTCAAGCAGTCCGAAGCCAGGGCGGCCGAGCTGCTCCAGGCCAATGCCGCCTTGCGGGATGCGGCGACCGCCAACGGCCGCCTCGACGGCTGACCATCTGTCGCCGGCCTGCAGTCCGGATCACCCCTCCCCCCGGGGTTCCGCCACGGCGTGCGGCGGTCCACAATGAGCATGAGCCCGGAGGAAAAGCCGCCCGATGTCCTGGACCGACGACACCGCCCGCGCCGCGCTGAAGCGCCTGTTCGACACGGCGATCCGGGCGGCCGATCCGCGTGCCATCCTGGCCGGCCACCTGCCGGAACCGCCCGAGGGCGGGCGCATCGTCGTGGTCGGCGCCGGCAAGTCGGCCGCCGTCATGGCCGCCGCGGTGGAAGACGCCTGGCCGCAGGAAGACATGTCCGGGCTGGTCATCACCCGCTACGGCCATGCCGTGCCCACCCGGCGGATCGAGGTGGTCGAGGCCTCGCATCCCGTCCCCGATGCCGCCGGGGAGGCCGCCGCCGCCCGCGTGCTGGCCGCCGTCCAGGGGCTGACGGAGAAGGACCTGGTGCTGGCGCTGATCTCGGGCGGTGGCTCGGCGCTGATGGCGCTGCCGGCGCCGGGGCTGACGCTGGCCGACAAGCAGTCGGTCAACCGCGCCCTGCTGGCCTCCGGCGCCACCATCCAGGAGATGAACTGCCTCCGCCGCCATCTGTCGGCGATCAAGGGCGGGCGGCTGGCGACGGCGGCCCATCCGGCGCGCGTCGTGACGCTGGCGATTTCCGACGTGCCCGGCGACGAGCCCACGGTGATCGCCTCGGGTCCCACCGTTCCCGACCCCTCCAGCTTCGCCGAGGCCCGCGCGCTGGTCGCGCATTACGGCATCGCCTTGCCGCCCGCCGTCGCCGCCCATCTGGACGCCGCGGCCGAGGAGACGCCGAAGCCCGGCGATCCGCGCCTGGCCCGCGCCGAATACCGCATGATCGCGACGCCGCAGCTGGCGCTCGAGGCCGCCGCCGCCGAGGCGCGCAGGCTCGGCCTGACGCCGCTGCTGCTGGGCGACGCGCTGGAGGGCGAGGCCTCGATCCTTGGCACGGCGCTGGCCGGCATCGCCCGCAGCGTGCGCGCGCATGGCCAGCCGGTCGCGGGTCCGGCCGTGCTGCTCTCGGGCGGCGAGACCACGGTCACCATCCGCGCCGGGCAGAAGCCAGGCCGCGGCGGTCGCAACACCGAATGCCTGCTGGGCCTGGCGCTGGCGGCCTCCACCGCGCCGGAACTGGCCGAAAACATCTGGGCGCTGATGGGCGACACCGACGGGATCGACGGGTCGGAGGCCAATGCCGGCGCCCTGCTCGCCCCCGACAGCCTGGCCCGCGCGCGCCAGCTCGGGCTTGACCCGCGTGCCATGCTGGCCAGCCATGACAGCCAGAGCTTGTTCGATCGCCTGGGTGACTGCATCGTGACCGGTCCGACGCTGACGAATGTGAATGATTTCCGGGCGATATTGATCGCCTGACGCTGTGCCCCACCTCTCGGGGCAGGTTGCACTGCAGACTGAAGGAACGAACCTTGGCACCCCGTATTCCGCTCCGCCGCCGCCGTCGCACCAAAGTCGTGGCCACCCTCGGGCCGGCCAGCTCGACGCTGGAGGTGATCGAGCGCCTGTATCGCGGCGGCGCCGACGTCTTCCGCCTGAACTTCAGCCATGGCAGCCACGAGGACCACGCCCAGCGGATCCAGATGATCCGCGAGCTGGAGAAGAAGGTCGGCCGCCCGATCGGCATCCTGGCCGATGTGCAGGGCCCGAAGCTGCGCGTCGGCCGCTTCCAGGGCGGGCGGGTGCAGCTGCAGACCGGCCAGCGCTTCCGCCTGGACATGTCGGCGACCCCGGGCGATGTCCGCCGCGTCCAGCTGCCGCATCCGGAGATCATGGAGGCGGCGCGCATCGGCACCACCCTGCTGCTCGATGACGGCAAGCTGCGCCTGCGCGTGGTGCACAAGCGCGACGACCACCTGGAGACCGAGATCCTGGTCGGCGGCGCGCTGTCCGACCGCAAGGGCGTCAACGTCCCCGACGTCGCGCTGGCCATCCCGGCGCTGACCGAGAAGGACCGCGCCGACCTCGACTTCGTGCTGCCGCTGGGCATCGAATATATCGGCCTGTCCTTCGTGCAGCGCCCGGAGGACGTGGCCGAGGCCAAGGCCATCGCCGATGGCCGCGCCTGGGTCATGGTGAAGATGGAGAAGCCGCAGGCGGTCGAGAACCTGGAAGGCATCCTCGACCTGACCGACTGCGTCATGGTCGCCCGCGGCGACCTCGGCGTCGAATGCCCGCCGGAGGAGGTGCCGCTGATCCAGAAGCGCATCGTCCGCGAGGCCCGCGCCCGCGGCCTGCCGGTGGTGGTTGCGACCCAGATGCTGGAGAGCATGATCTCCGCCCCCGCGCCGACCCGCGCCGAGGCCTCCGACGTCGCCACCGCCGTCTTCGACGGGGCCGACGCGGTGATGCTGTCCGCGGAATCGGCCGCGGGCCAGTTCCCCTTCGAGGCGGTCAACATGATGGACCGCATCCTGTCCCGCGTGGAGCAGGATACCGGCTGGCGCCAGATCACCGACGCCGCCCGCCCGGCGCCGGAGAAGAACTCCGCCGGCGCCATCGCCGCCGCCGCCCGTCAGGTGGCCGAGACCATCGAGGCGGAGGCGATTGCCACCTTCACCTCCACCGGCTCGACCACGCTGCGCGTGGCGCGCGAGCGGCCGGCCTCGCCGATCGTCGGCCTGACCAGCAGCGAGGCCACCGCCCGCCGCATGGCCGTGGTCTGGGGCGTCCACCCGCTGGTCTCGGCCGAGCCGCATTCGATGACCGACATGGTCGCCAAGGCGATCCGCGCGACGCAGGCGGAAGGCTTCGCCCAGGCCGGCGACGAGATCGTCGTGACCGCCGGCGTGCCCTTCGGCACGCCGGGGACGACCAACGCGCTGCGGGTCGCCGCCATCAAGTAAGGCAGGCGGCAGGGGGAAGGACTTCCCCCTGCAACCCCCTTCTCTTCCTGTCAGGGCCGGCCGCCGATGGCGGCCTTCGAGCTCAGGCGGACCCGGCCGGCAGACCGGCCCGGGTCACGACGCCGCAAGCCGGCTCAGGCCTCGACACGATGCACGACGAAGGCCTCGTCGGCCGGCGGCGGCGCGGCGAGGCAGGCCAGGCCGGCGCGCAGCCCGCGCTCCCCGGCCTGCCAGCGCAGCGCCAGGCTGTCGGCGGTGAAGTCGAAGAGCTTGCCCGGGCCGGCATCCTCCGGCGGCGGGTGGTAGCCGATGCGCAGCAGCGTCGCCTGGTCGGGGCCGGCGGCGCCGGGCGGCATCGCCTGGCCGGGCAGCTGGGCGGAGAGGCGGCGCAGCGCGGCGGCCAGCCGCAAGGCGCGGCCATGGCCTTCGATCAGCCGCTCGGTCTGGTTGCCGAAGGCCAGGTCGCCGGCGCGGGCCACCGCCTCCTTCAGCGAGCGCGGCATCTGCCCGGCCGGCGGGAAGAGCTCCGCCACCAGGCAGAGCAGCGAGGGAGCCGTCGCCTCCGCCAGCACCAGGTCGAGCGGCGCATTGGCGGCCAGCCCGCCATCGGCCAGCATCCGCCCCTGCACCGCCACCGGCGCGAAAAGCGGCAGCAGCGCGCAGGAGCCGAGGATATGCTCCACCGTGATGCGGTCGCCGCGCCCGGTGTCGAAGGCGAGGCGCTCGCCGCTCTCCAGGTCCACGGCCGAGACGGTCAGGCGCGGTGCGCCGCCGTTCAGCCGGTCGAAATCCACCAGCTCGAGCAGCCGGGCGCGCAGCGGCGCCAGGTCGTAGAGCGCCGGCGCCGCGCCCATCAGCGCCGCCGGCATCGGCCAGGGCGCGAAGAGGCCGGCGCGGCCCAGCGCCAGGGTCTGCAGCACCGACGCCTGGCGCAGCCAGTCGCGCCAGGGGCCGAGCCCGGGCAGCGGCGCGTCGGCCAGGCCCAGCCAGAATTGCCGCAGCCGGGCGACCCGCGCCTCGGGCGGGTTGCCGGCGATGATGGCGGCGGTGACCGCGCCGGCCGAGGCGCCGAGCAGCCAGTCGGGCTCCATCCCCCCTTCCGCCTGCAGCGCGGCATAGAGCCCGGCCTCGAAGGCGCCGAGGGCAATGCCGCCCGAGAGCACGAGCGCCTGCATGCTCAGGCTGCGGCGCGGGCGGCGGCGGAGCGGAAGACGGGCTGTGTCATGGCGGGTTTCCTGGACCGGCGGTGGCCGGCCTCTTCCCCCTCAACCGGAGCCGGCGGCGGCGGTTGCAGCGCAGCAAAGCCGAGCCGCCGGATCAGGCGTCCTCGCCGTGGACCTTGGCGTGCAGGCGCTTCAGCCGCTCGGCGCCGCCGGAGAGGCGGGGGTTGATGGTCACCGCCTCCTGCATGGAGCGCAGCGCGCCCTGGTTGTCGCCCATCTGCTCCTGGAAGCCCGAGAGCACGGCGAGCGCGCCGAAATGCCGCGGCTCCAGCACCAGGACCTGGCGCAGGTCGGCGAGCGCGGCCTGCATGTCGCCGGTGGCGGCCTGGGCCTGGGCACGGAGCAGCCAGGATTCGGCGTGGTCGGGCTGCAGGGTGAGCGCGGCGTCGAAGTCCTCGACCGCGTCGGCCGGGGCTTCGCTTTCCATGTTGCGGGCGCCGCGGCGCAGCAGGAGCATGACCGCCGGCGAGGCGCCCTGGGCCCAGAGCCCGCGGATGCGGGCTTCGAGGGCCGAGGCGGCGGTGGCGTCGGGGGCGGAAGGCAGGGCGTCGAGCAGGCGGTTGAGCTCGCTGCGGCGGGCTTCGGCCGTGGGCGCGGGCTGGCCCAGCGCCGGGGCGGCGGCGGTGAGCAGGAGGAAGGCGAGGGCTGCTGCGCGCATGGGGTGAAGTTTGGCCCTGAGGTCGTGCTGCGCAAGTTTATTCGGCGCTGCTGAGAGTCAGAAAAAGATGGGGGTTTGGGGGAATTCATTCCCCCAACCTTACTTGTTCTTATCGCTCCGTGGATCGAGCGCATCCCTCAATCCATCGCCCACCAGGTTGAAGGCCAGCACCACGAGGAAGATGGCGAGCCCCGGATAGATGGCCATCCAGGGTGCCTGGGTGAGGAAGCGCTGCGCCGCGTTGAGCATGGACCCCCAGGAGGGCGATGGCGGCTGCTGCCCCAGGCCGAGGAAGGAGAGCGAGGCCTCGGCGATGATCGCCTCGGCGATGGCCAGCGTCCCCTGCACCAGCAGCGGCGGGACGATGTTGGGCAGGACGTGGCGCAGCGCGGTGCGCCAGGGCGGGTTGCCGAGGGCGCGGGCGGCCTCGACCCAGTCGGTCGCTTTCGCCTCGAGCGCCATGCCGCGGGCGAGGCGGACGAAGATGGGCGTCGCCGAGATGGCGATGGCCAGCATGGCGTTCTCCAGCGCCGGGCCCAGGAAGGCGGCGAGCGCGATGGCCAGGATCAGGAAGGGCACCGAGAGCATGGCGTCGGCCACCCGGCTGATCACCGCGTCGGTCCAGCCGCCGGCCAGGCCCGCCCAGAGGCCGAAGGGCACGCCGAGGCCGATGGCGGCGGCGACCGAGACGATGCCGGCCATCAGCGAGGCGCGCGCGCCCCAGATGACGCGGGAGAGGACGTCGCGGCCGTTCTCGTCGGTGCCGAACCAGAAGGCGGAGGACGGCGCCTTGCGGATGCGGGCCCAGGAGGTGGCGACCGGGTCGTAGGGCGCGATCAGCGGCGCCAGGATCGCCACCAGGACGAAGAGGGTGACGATGACCAGGCCGAGCATGGCCAGGCGGTGGCGGGCGAAGCGGCGGATGGCGCGGCGGCCGGGGCTGTCCTGGGACGGCCTGGGCGGGGTCTTCGGCGGTGGCGGCGGCGCAGGCGGGGGTGCGGCGGCCTGGCGCAGCTTGTCCAGCGTCGAGCTCATGACGCGCGCAGCCGCGGGTTGATCGCCATGTAGAGCAGGTCGGCCAGCAGCGAGAGCAGCACGAAGATCAAGGCGGTGGCCATGACCACGCCCTGCACCACCGGATAGTCGCGGTTGAAGACGGCGTCGACGATCAGCTTGCCGAAGCCCGGGATGGTGAAGATCTGCTCGGTCAGCACGGCGCCAGCCAGCAGCCGGCCGAGCTCGATGGTGCCGAGCGTCACCACCGGGATCAGCGCGTTGCGCAGCGCGTGCTTGACCACGACCATCCGCTCGGTGAGGCCCTTTGCCCGCGCGGTGCGGACATAGTCCTGGCTGAGCGCGGTCAGCATGGCGGCGCGGGTGTGGCGCATCAGCACGCCGGCGATCGAATTGCCCAGCACGAAGGCGGGCATGATGGTGGTGGCCAGCGACTGCCAGGGATCCTCGAAGAGCGAGACGTAGCCGGAGGGCGGCAGCCAGCCGAGCTGCACGCTGAACAGCAGGATCAGCATGATGCCGAGCCAGAAGTTCGGCGTGGAGATGCCGGCGAGCGCGGCGCCGTTCGCAGCCCAGTCGACCGGACGGTCCTTCCAGACAGCTGAAACAATGCCGAGCGGCACGCCGATCAGGACGGCGATGACGAAGGCCATGAGGGCAAGTTGCAGGGTGACCGGCAGCTTCTCCAGGATCAGCTGCGCCACCGGCATGCGGATCCGCCAGGAGAAGCCGAAATCGCCGGTCAGCACGCGGCCGAGCCAGGCCAGGTATTGCTGCCAGAGCGGCCGGTCGAGCAGCAGCTCTGCGCGGATCTCGGCCAGGACCTGGGGGTCGCCGCGCTCCTCGCCGGCCAGGATCAGCGCCGGGTCGCCGGGCATCAGCTGCTGCAGGCCGAAGATCAGCACCGACAGGATCAGCAAGGTGGGGATGATCTGCCCCAGCCGGCGCAGCAGCCAGATGCCCATTGTCTTGTCAGCCCCTCAGTTCAGACGGATGCCCTGGGGGCGGATGATGCCATCGGGCAGCAGCGAAAAATCGGTCACGCGAGCGGCGTAGCCCATGATGATCTCGCGGTGCCAGAGATAGGCGCGCACCCGGTCCTGCCGCAGCGCGATGGCCCAGACCTGGGCATAGAGGGCGCGGCGCTTGGCCACGTCGGTCTCCTCCCGCGCGGCGTCGAGCAGGCGGTCGACCTCCGGATTGGCCGACTTGCCGTCATTCTGCGCGCCGCGGCTGTGCAGGAAGGCCCAGGTGTTGCCGTCGGGGTCCGGCCGGCCGGACCAGGCCGAGAGATAGGTCTGGAAGTCGCCGCGCTGCGCCGCCTGCAGCGAGGAGGCGAATTCCATGCTGGCGATGCGCAGCTCGAAGCCGGCCTCCTTGACCATGGCCTGGATCACCTCGGCCGCCTGGCGCAGCTCGGGGTTGGTGGGCACGGTCATCTCGACCACCACCGGCAGGGCGACGCCGGCCTGCTTCAGCAGCGCCTGGGCGCGGGCCAGGTCGCGCGGCTCGGGCTTGAAATTGGGGTCGTGGAAGGGGCTGCCGGGCGGGACGGGCTGGGCGGTGGGCACCATCAGCCA
>NZ_MLCO01000213.1 GCF_001982615.1 Teichococcus deserti
CACGTGGACATGGCAATCTGACAGAAAGAAGAAGGGGTCCAGGGGAATTCATTCCCCTGGCCTACGGCTTGTCTTCCCTGGGAATCTTCAAAGACAGCGCCAGGGGGATAGCCGCCAAGCAGAGGCCCGCCATGACCCAGAACATCCCGCCCCCGAAGCTGCGGTAGAGCGGCCCGCAGGCGAGCGTCATGGCCCCGGTCATCAGGCCGACGCCGAGCGCCGCGTGCAGCGACTGGGCGGTGCCGGTCTGGCTGGCCGGCACCAGGCGCAGCAGCAGGTGCATCGCCGCCAGGTGCTGGGCGCCGAAGGTGAAGGCGTGCAGCCACTGGGTCGCCACCAGCGCGGGCAGCCAGGCGGTGCTGGACAGGATCGCCCAGCGCAGCACGCCGCTGCCGGCGGCCAGCAGCGCCAGGCCGCGCGGGCCGATGCGCCCGACCAGGTGGCGGCCGAGGTAGAAGAGCACCACCTCGCCGACCACGCCCTCGGCCCAGAGCAGGCCGATGGTGGCGGCGGAATGGCCGGCGGCGGCCCAGTGGATGCTGCCGAAGCCGTAATAGGCGGCGTGGCTGCTCTGGATCAGGCCGGACAGGATCAGCAGCCGGGCGAAGCCGGGCAGCCGCAGCGTGGCGCGGAAGCCGCCCGTGCCGCGGCGCGGGCCGCCGGCGGCCGGGCGCGGCAGCAGGACAGCGGCCAGCAGCGCCGCCAGCAGCAGCGCGGCGATCAGCCAGGGGACGATGCCGTAGCCGGAGCGGCCGACCAGCCAGCCGGCCAGGATGGCCGCCAGGATATAGGCGACCGAGCCGCCGGCGCGGACCGGGCCATAGTCGAAGCGGCCGTCGCGGGCGGCGGCCAGGCAGAGCGTGTCGGACAGCGGCACCAGCGGCGCGCTGGCGGCGTTGAGCAGCAGCTGGGCGGCCAGGAAGCCGAGGAAGCCGGCGACCACCAGGAAGCCGCCGGCGGCGGCGGCGGCGACCAGGGCCATCAGGCCCAGCAGCAGCCGCGGGTCGGCCAGGCGGTCGGCCCAGCGGCCGGCGGCGGGGCCGGCAACCAGCCGCACGCCGGAGCCGAGCGCGAGCGCCAGGGCGATCTGCTCGGCGGTCAGCCCGCGCGACGCCAGGAAGGCGGGCAGGAAGGGCTGCACCACGCCGATGCCGGCGAAGACGGCGCCATAGAGCGCCAGGTAAGGCAGAGCGTGGATGGCCAGGGACCGCTGCGGCAGGGGCGGCATTCTCGGCGCGGCCGGCGGCGGGTGTCCATGGGGCGGGCGGCGATTCGACCCCTGCCCTGCTGCGCCGCGGCAGGGCCCCTGGTTGCAACGCGGGGCGCGACACGTCACTTAAGGGCGCGATGGCCCTCCGCCTCCCCTCCCACGATGCTTCCGCCCACGGTCCCTCGGCGATGTTCCCGGCCCGCGTCAAGGCCGTGCTCGGCCCGACCAACACCGGCAAGACGCATCTGGCGATCACCCGGATGCTGGCGCATGCCTCCGGCATCATCGGCTTCCCGCTGCGGCTGCTGGCGCGGGAGAATTACGACCGCATGGTCGCGGTGAAGGGGCCGCGCCATGTCGCGCTGATCACCGGCGAGGAGAAGATCATCCCGGCCGAGGCGAAATGGTTCGCCTGCACGGTCGAGGCCATGCCGCTGGACCGCCGCACCGAGTTCGTCGCCGTCGACGAGATCCAGCTCTGCGCCGATCCCGATCGCGGCCATGTCTTCACCGACCGGCTGCTGAACGCCCGCGGCCTGGTCGAGACCATGTTCCTCGGCGCCGAGACCATCCGCCCGCTGCTGCAGCGGCTGGTGCCCCAGGCCGAGATCGAGACCCGGCCGCGGCTGTCGGAGCTGTCCTATGCGGGGCCGGCCAAGCTGACCCGGCTGCCGCCGCGCTCGGCCGTGGTCGCCTTCTCGGCCGGCGAGGTCTATGCCATCGCGGAGGCCATCCGGCGCCGGCGCGGCGGCTGCGCCGTGGTGATGGGGCGACTCAGCCCCCGCACCCGCAATGCCCAGGTGGCGCTGTACCAGAACCGCGAGGTCGACTTCCTGGTGGCCACCGACGCCATCGGCATGGGGCTGAACATGGATGTCGACCATGTCGCCTTCGCCAACCTGCAGAAGTTCGACGGCCACCGCCCCCGCATCCTGACGCCGCAGGAGGCCGCCCAGATCGCCGGACGGGCCGGGCGCGGCATGCGCGACGGCAGCTTCGGCGTCACCGCCGACTGCCCGCCGCTGCCGGACGAGATGGTGGCCAAGATCGAGGGCCACCAGTTCGAGGCGCTGATGACCCTGGCCTGGCGCAATTCGGCGCTGGACATGACCAGCATCGACGCGCTGCTGGACAGCCTGGGCGCGCCCCCGCCGCGGCCCGGCCTGTCCAAGGGCAACGACGCCACCGACCACATCACGCTGGCGACCCTGTCGCGCGACGTCGAGGTCAGAAAGCTGGCCCAGGGCCGCGCCCGGCTGCGGCTGCTGTGGGACGCCTGCCAGATCCCCGATTTCCGCAAGCTGTCGGATGACAGCCACACCCGCTTCTGCGCCCGGGTCTTCACCCATCTGGCGAAGGAGGGGCATCTGCCCGGCGACTGGGTGGCCGGGCAGATCGCGCAATGCGCAAATACCGAGGGCGACCTCGATACGCTGATGGCACGGCTATCGGCGATCCGCGTCTGGACCTATGTTGCGGCCCGGGCCGACTGGATGCGCGACGCCCTGCGCTTCCAGAACGAGGCCCGTGCCGCCGAGGATGCGGTGAGCGACGCGCTGCACGAAAGGCTGACCGCCCGCTTCGTGGACCGGCGCGCCGCGCATCTGATCCGCCGCCTCGACGACACGGCTGAGGAGCTGCTGTCCGCCGTCACCCGCCAGGGTGAGGTGGTGGTTGAAGGCCATCCGGTTGGCCATGTGACGGGTTTCATGTTTGAACCCGATGCCGCTGCGGGTAATGGGGAGGAGCGCAAGCTTGTCCTGCGTGCCGCCCGCCGTGCCCTGCAGAGTGAGATGCCGAAGCGCGTGACTGAGATCGAAACCGCGTCCGACGACGCATTCGCCCTGACGCCCTCCCATCGGATCACCTGGAACGGTGCCGAGGTCGCCCGCCTGCGACCCGGCCCCACCCCGGACAAGCCGCTGGTGGAGGCGCTCGACTCCGACTTCCTGGACGGGGCCCAGAAGGAGCGCATCCGCGCCCGGCTGGCGACCTGGCTGGAGGCCATGATCAAGCGCGAATTCGCCGCGCTCGACACGGTGGAGGCCAAGGCGGCCGAGGATGGCGCGCTGCGCGGCCCGGCCTTCCGCCTGCGCGAGTTCCTGGGCCTGGTGCCCGGCGGCACCGAGGGCGAGGTCAACCCCGAGCTGCGGCAGAAGCTGAAGGGGATCGGCATCCGCGCCGGCCGCTTCGCGCTCTACCTGCCCGAGGTGCTGAAGCCCCGGCCGATGGCGCTGCGCGCCCAGTTCTGGGCGCTGAAGGCCGAGTGCGACGTCCCCTCCGTCCCCGGCGGCGGCCTGGTCTCCGTCCCGCCCCCCGAGGGCTGGCCGGAAGGCTTCGCCGAGACCATGGGCTGGGTGACCGCGGGGCCTGTGCTGCTGCGGCTCGACGTCGCCGAGCGCGTCGCCGGCGAGCTCGGCCACCTGACCCGCCGCGCGCCCGCCATGCTGCCGCCCGACGTGGCCAGCCGCCTGGGCGTCAAGGCCGACATTCTGCCGGCAGTGCTGCAGACGCTGGGCTTCCGGCTGCTGCCGGCCGAGGCGCTGGCCGAGGACGCCTTCGGCCCGCCCGGCCCCGCCATGGTCAGCGCCCGGCGCGAGGAGCGCGGCCCGCGTCATCGCCCCGGCGAGCACCGCGGTGATCGCCGTCCGCATGGTGGCGACCGCCGCCCCGAGCGCGGCCCGCGCCCGCCGCGCGACGCTGCCGCCGCGGCCGGCGAGGCCCCGGCCGAGGGTGCCGAATCCGCCGCCCCCACCGAGGGTGGCGAGGCCGCCGGCCCGCGTCCCGAGCGCGGTCCGCGCCGCGAGGGCCAGCGCCCGCCGCGCGGCCCACGTCCGCAAGGCGGGGAGCGCGAGGCGCGCGGCGACGGTCCTCCACGCGGTGACCGGCGCGATGGTCCTCCGCGCGGCGACCGCCGCGACGGCCCTCCACGCGGCGATCGCCGCGATGGTCCGCCCCGCGGCGACCGCCGCGATGGTCCGCCCCGTGGCGACCGCCGCGATGGTCCCCCGCGCGGCGACCGCCGCGGCCGCGACGATCGCGGGCAGGAGCCGCGCTCCTTCTCCTTCGACAGCGGCCCGGCCAAGGGCAAGGGCCCCGATCCCGACAGCCCCTTCGCGGTGCTGGCCCGGCTGAAGCTGGGCAAGGACTGAGGCGGGCCCGGCCGTGGCGGAAGCCGAGGACCGGGACTGGCAGCGACTCGACAAATGGCTGTGGTGCGCGCGGGTGGCCAAGACCCGCGCGGACTGCGCCCGGCTGATCGAGGCCGGGCGGCTGCGGCTGAACCGCCAGCCGGTCGAGAAGGCGCATGCCAGGCTGCGCCCGGGCGATGTCATCACCCTTGCGCTGGGCGGCCCCAACGGCGTGCTGAAGGTCTGGCGCATCCTGGCCCTGGCCGAGCGCCGCGGCCCGGCGCCGGAGGCCCGCAGCCTCTACGAGGACCTGTCGGCGCCGCCCTCCGCGCCACCCCGGGACCCTGCCGGGGACTGAGGCCCGGGCCTGGCCCAAGGCGCGCGGCGACGCAGGCCCGACGTGCGGAAAAGAAGGTTGCGCCAGCCAGTGCATCGCGCCATCTCTGCGCCGCGCATCGCCTGCGGACCAGGCGCCAGGATGTCGCGCCAGAGGGATCCGGATCGTGGCCTACGTCGTCGCCGAGAACTGCATTCGCTGCAAGTACATGGATTGCGTGGAAGTCTGCCCGGTGGACTGCTTCTACGTGGGCGAGAACATGCTGGTCATCCATCCGGACGAATGCATCGACTGCGGCGTGTGCGAGCCGGAATGCCCGGCCGAGGCGATCTTCCCCGACAGCGACGACAAGGCGGCCGACTGGGCCGAGCTGAACCGCACCTATTCCCAGCAATGGCCGAACATCACCCGCAAGGGCGACGCCCCGGCCGATGCCGAGGACTGGAACGGCAAGCCCGACAAGAAGCAGTTCTTCGACCCCAATCCCGGCAGCGTCTGACATCTTTCAAACAGCCCGCGCGCCTCGCCCTCCCGCCCTGCCCGGCGGGCATGGGTGACGCGCGCGGTTTTTTTTGCTAGGGTGGCCAATGGGGAAGGTTGTCCGCGCCACGGCGCGGCCCCACCCTTTCTGGACGTGTCGCGCGTCATTGGGCCGCCTCCGGGTGCTGGAACCGGATCAGAGGGCGGCGATGGTGCTTCCTGTCCCGGCGCCTCAGCCCGGGGCCTTTTGCCTCGCAGGAGTTGAGAGCGGATGAAGCCACCGGCCGGCGCGCGGTCCACCCCCTTCGCAATCCGAGCCGGCTGCGGCCGAATCCAGATCCTCCCGCCGATCCCTTCACCGTCATTTCCCCGGATGTCGACCTGGCATGGCTGATACCCCTTCCTCCCCCTCCTCCACCGAGAGCGGCGTCGCCGCCGGCCCGTCGCGCCCGGCGCCACCGCCCAAGCCGCTCGGCAACCAAGGCAGCGAGTTCAAGGCCGGCGACCACGTGGTCTATCCGACGCATGGCGTCGGCCAGGTGCAGGGCATCGACACCATGTCGGTGGCCGGCACCGAGCTGAAGGTGATCATCGTCACCTTCGAGGAGAACCGCATGACGCTGCGGGTGCCGCTGAACAAGGCGGCCTCCTCGGGGCTGCGCAAGCTGGCCGGCACCAACATGATGGGCGAGGCGCTGGAGACGCTGAAGGGCCGCGCCCGCATCAAGCGCACCATGTGGTCGCGCCGCGCCCAGGAATACGAGCAGAAGATCAACAGCGGCGACCCGGTGCAGATCGCCGAGGTGGTGCGCGACCTGCACCGCAATGCCGGCCAGCCGGACCAGTCCTTCTCCGAGCGGCAGATCTACGAGCTGGCCATGGACCGCCTGGCGGCCGAGGTGGCGGCGATCGACGGCAGCGACAAGAACGCCGCGATGAACAAGCTGCTGGAGCATCTGAAGCAGGGGTGACTGGCTGCCCCGCCCTGCGGTAGGCGACGCGGCCCAGGCCGCGGCGCCCGTCCGGGCGCTCAGCCGGCTTCGCCGCCTGCAGCTCCGGCGGCGCAGCAGCCTCGGCACAGCAAAAACCCCGGAGGGCTCGGCCCTCCGGGGTTTCTCTTTGGCGCTTCGCCGGTGGCGGGCATCGCCCGCCGCCCGTCGACCATCAGTCCTGCTGGCGGACGCCGACGAACTGCAGCAGCAGCTGGAACAGGTTGATGAAGTTCAGGTACAGGCCCAGCGCGTCGAAGACGCTGCGCTTGGCGGCTTCATCGGTGCCCTCGGCATAGGCGTATTCCAGGTAGTCCGCCTTGATGCGCTGCGTGTCATAGGCGGTCAGGCCGACGAAGACGACGACGCCGATGACGCTGATGATGAAGGCCATCATGCCGCTGCCGATGAACATGTTCACCAGGCTGGCGATGATGATGCCGATCAGGCCCATCATCATGAAGGCGCCGAGCTTCGTCAGGTCGGTCTTCGTGGTGTAGCCGTAGAGGCTGACAGCCGCGAACATGCCGGCGGTGATGAAGAAGGTGCTGGCGATCGACGCGCCGACATAGACGCGGAAGATGCTCGCCATACTGGCGCCCATCGCCGCGCAGAACACCCAGAACAGCGCCTGGACCGAGGTCTTGCTCATCCGGTTGATGCCGAAGGAGAGGACCAGGACGAAGGCGAGCGGGGCCAGCATGGCGGCGAAGCCAAGGATGGTCGGCTGGGTCGCCACGCCGCGCGAGGTGCGGACGACCGTGTAGAACAGGTCCGCCGCGCCCGTGTTGGCGATCAGGTAGGCGACGATGCCCGTCAGGACCAGGCCGGAGGCCATCCAGTTGTAGACGCGCAGCATGTAGGACCGCAGCCCGGCATCGACGGCGGCCGCGTCGGCCGTCGCCACGCGGCCCCAGCCGGGCGCGCCCGTCGTGTAACGATAGTCGGGACCAGAGGCCATAGCGTTCGAAACTCCTCCCAGCGCGGAGAATCCGCGGGTCAGTGATGTATATGGACTATCGGTAATCTGGATCAACGGCAAACCCAAGCGAGGCCGGGCGCCCTGGCAGATTCTTTATCCCTCGCCTCCTCGATGCCTGCTTACTCGTTGCGGAGCAAGGGTGCCGCGCGGGCCCGCAGGGCCAGCGCCGTGCCGGCATAGCCCAGCACCAGGGTCAGCGCCGTGCAGCCCAGGATGGTGGCGGCCAGCGTCCCCGGCAGGAAGGTCCAGTCGGTGCGCATGACATAGCGCGCGACCGCCCAGCTGGCCGCGGTGCCGCAGGCGGCGGCCAGCAGCCCGGCGGTCAGCCCGACCAGGCCGAACTCCACCATCCAGGCGCGGCGGATCTGGCCGCGGCTGGCGCCGATCACCTTCAGCACCACGGCGTCGCGGATGCGGCGGCGCTGGCCGGCGGCCATGGCGCCGGCCAGCACCAGTCCGCCGGCCAGCAGGGTCAGGCCGGAGACGGCGGAGAGCGCGACGCCCAGCCGCTCCAGCAGGCCGGTCACCGCCTGCAGCGCGTCGCGGACGCGGATGCCCGAGACATTGGGGAAGGCGTCGGTGACGGCGCGCAGCACCGCCGAATCGCGCGCCGCATCGCCGCGGACCGTCGCGATATGCGTGTGCGGCGCGGCTTCCAGCATCCCCGGCGAGGCAACGAGCACGAAGTTCAGCCCCAGCCCCTGCCATTCGATCTGCCGCAGATTGGCGATGCGGAAGTCAAGGTCGCGGCCCAGCACGTTCAGCCGCACCGTGTCGCCGACGGCGACCCCCCAGCCCTCGGCCAGGCGGGCGTCGAGCGACAGCAGCGGCGGGCCGCGATAGTCGGCCGGCCACCATTCGCCGCCGACCAGCTTGGTGCCCTCGGGCGGCTCGGCGGCATAGGTCAGGCCGCGGTCGCCGCGCAGCGCCCAGCGGCTGTCCTCGGCGACCTGCATCTGCTCGACGGGGACGCCCATGACGGCGGTGATGCGGGCGCGCAGGGACGGCACGCGCTTCACCTCGGTGACGCCGGGCAGGCCCCTGGCCAGGGCGTCGAAGCGCGCCGCCTGGTCGGACTGGATGTCGATGAAATAGAAATTGGGCGCCGCCCCCGGCAGCTGCTGGCTCAGCTGGTGGCGCAGGTTGCCCTCGATCATGGCGACCGCCGAAAGCGTGGTCAGGCCGATGCCCAGCGCCACCAGCAGCAGCGGCGTCGGCGCGCCGGGGCGGTGCAGGTTGGCCAGGCCCAGCCGCCAGGCCGGCCGCCCCTGCCCCTGCATCCGCCGGGCGAGCCGCATCAGCAGCCCGGCGCCCAGGCGGAACAGCAGCAGGGTGGCGCCGGCGGCGGCGCAGAAGCCGGCGGCGAAGGCCGGCTGGTCGGCGCTGCCGATGACCAGCGCGACGAGGGCCACCACGGCCAGCGCATTCACCGCCAGCAGCTTCAGCCGCGGCCGCACCGAGACCCGCTGCACCGTGTCGCGGAACAGCGCGGCGCCCGGGATCTCGCGGGCGCGGGCCAGCGGCCAGAGCGCGAAGGCCAGCGCGGTCAGCGCGCCGTAGAGCGCGGCCTCGGCCAGCGGCCCAGGATAGATCCCGAGCTGCGGCGGCACCGGCAGGGCGTCGGCGAAGGCCTGGGCGCCGAGCAGGGTCAGCCCCTGCCCCGCCACCAGCCCGAGCAGGATGCCGATGGCGGACAGCGCCGCCACCTGGATCAGGTAGGTCAGGAAGATCACCCGCGACGGCGCGCCCAGGCAGCGCAGCGTCGCGATGGTGCGCGCCCGCTGGTCCAGCCAGGCGCGCACGCCCGTCGCGACGCCGATGCCGCCGACCAGCAGCGCGGTCAGCCCGGCCAGCGTCAGGAAGGAGGCGGCGCGGTCGAGGAAGCGGTTGACCCCGGGGGCTGCCTCGCCGGCGGCGCGGATGCGCCAGCCGCCGTCGTCCTGGCTGGCGGCGCGCAGCTCGCGGATGAAGCCCGGCACCGAGGCGCCGGGTGGCAGGCCGATGCGGTATTCGTAATGGATCAGGCTGCCCGGCTGGATCAGCCCGGTGCGGGCCAGGTCGGCCATCGGGATCATGGCGCGCGGGCCCAGGATGGCGGGGCTGGCCACCTTGTCGGGCTCGGAGCGGATCAGCCCGGCCAGGCGGAAGCTGGCCTCGCCCAGCCGCAGCCGGTCGCCGGGCGCCAGGTTCAGCCGCTCGGCCACCAGCGGCTCCAGCGCGACGTCGCCGGCAGCCAGCGACGGGCTGGTTCCCTGAGGGCCGGCCGGCAGCGGCGGGTCGAGCTCGAGCGCGCCATAGATCGGGTATTGCCCGTCGACCACCTTCAGCTCGACCAGGCTGCGCTCGCCGGAGGGGGCGACGGCCATGGCGCGCATCTCGACGACGGATGACAGCCTGGCGCCGCGGGCGCGGATCCAGTCCTGCGTCGCCTCGGGCATCGGCAGCGAGGCGATGCGCACGGCGACGTCGCCGCCCAGGATGCGGGCGCCATCGGCAGCGAGCCCCGCCTCGGTCGCCGAGCGCAGCGTGCCGACGGCGGCGATGGCGGCCACCCCCAGCGCCAGGCAGGCGAGGACGATGCGCAGCCCCTTGATGCCGCCGCGCAGCTCCCTGCGGGCGAAGCGGGCGCCGAGGGCGAGGCTGGCGCCCAAGCCGCCGCTGCTCACGCCCGCTCGTCCGCGACCAGCAGCCCGTCGGCCATGCGCAGGCGCCGGCTGCAGCGCGCCGCCAGCAGCGGGTCATGGGTGATCAGCAGGAGGGTGGTGCCGAGCTCGTCGCGCAGCCCGAACAGCAGGTCCATCACCGATTGCCCGGTGGCGCCGTCGAGATTGCCGGTGGGCTCGTCGGCCAGCAGCAGGCTGGGCTCGCCGACCACGGCGCGGGCCAGCGCCACGCGCTGCTGCTCGCCGCCGGAGAGCTGACCGGGATAGTGGTCCAGCCGGTGGCCGAGGCCGACCCGCCGCAGCGCCAGCCGGGCGCGGTCGAAGGCATCGGCCCTTCCGGAGAATTCCAGCGGCACCGCCACGTTCTCCAGCGCCGACATGGTCGGGATCAGGTGGAAGGCCTGGAAGACGATGCCGAGATGGTCGCGGCGGAAGCGGGCCAGCGCATCCTCGCTGAGCGAGGCCAGGTTTTCCCCCGCGACGCTGAGCTCCCCGCCGGTCGCCCTTTCCAGCCCCGCGAGCAGCATGAGGAGAGACGTCTTGCCGGAGCCGGAGGGGCCGACCAGGCCGACGGCCTCGCCCCGTTGCACATCCAGATCAAGGCCGCGGAGGATGTTGACCTCCCCCCCGGCCGCCGCCACCTTGAGGGTCAGACCCCGCGCCGTGATCAGGCGGGGGTCGCTTCCCGCCCCGTTCCGGGGCGCTGGCGCGGGGGAGAGGATGGCGTCTGGTACGTCCGGCATGACCCGCAGATATGGCCGCCGCGCCGCAGTGCGAAGGGCATTTCTGGGCCTGGGATTGTTTCTTTCTGTCTCAGCTGTCACCTGGCCACAGGGGGTGGAGGCACAGCCAGCTCCGATCCGGGTGCTGATGCTGGGCGATTCGATCACCGCCGGCTATGGGCTGGCGAAGCCCGAGGCGCTGCCGGCGCAGCTCGAGGCCGCCCTGAAGGCCGCCGGGCTGAACGTCACCATCATCGAGGCGGGGGTTTCCGGCGACACCACGGCCGGCGGCAAGTCGCGGCTGGAATGGGCGCTGGCCGACCAGCCGCAGGCGGTGGTGGTGGCGCTCGGCGGCAATGACGGGCTGCGCGGCCTGGCGCCTGCCGAATCCTACGCCAATCTGGCCGATATCCTGGCGCGGCTGCAGGCACGCGGCCTGCCCACGCTGCTGGCCGGCATGCTGGCGCCGCCCAATCTGGGCGCCGACTACGGACGTGAATTCTCGGAGACATTCCGGAAACTGGCGGCCGAGCACCCCGGCGCCGTGTTCTATCCCTTTCTGCTGGACGGCGTCGCCGGCGACCCCGCGCTGAACCAGCCCGACCGGATCCATCCGAATCCGGCGGGCGCGCAGGAAGTGGCACGCCGCATGCTTCCCGCCATGCGGGAGCTTCTGTCCAAGGTGCAGGGAGGTTGAGCCACCATGCCACGCCTGTTCGTCGCCCTGGCCCTGCCCGATCCCTTGCGGGAGCAGCTGGCGGATCTCGCCGGCGGCATTCCCGGCGCCCGCTGGGTCGCGCCTGAGAACTACCACCTGACGCTGCGCTTCATCGGCGAGATCGAAGGCTGGCAGGCCGACGAGGTCGACGAGGCCCTGTCCGGCATCCGCGCCAAGCCCTTCGACCTGGCGCTGTCCGGCCTCGACATCTTCGAGAAGGCCGGGCGGATCACCTCGCTGCACGTCAAGGTCGAGCGCAGCGACCGGCTGCTGCACCTGCAGTCCAAGGTGGAGACGGCGCTGCAGCGCGCCGGCCTGCCGCCCGAGCGGCGCCGCTTCGCGCCCCATGTCACCCTGGCCCGCACCGAGCGCGCCGCGCCGGACAAGCTGATCAGCTTCGTCCAGACGCACAACCTGTTCCGCCCCGACCCGGTGCCGATCGACCATTTCTCCCTGTTCTCCTCGCGGCTGGGCAAGGAGCAGGCGCATTACGAGGCCGAGGTCGACTATGCCCTGGCCCGGCCGCCGGTCGATGCCGAGGAGCTCCCGGCCCGCGCCGCCGGGGTCTGAGCCTGATGGTCTGAGGCGGAATGGCCGGTCGGCCTGTTTCACGGGATCGGGCGAAGCCGGTCGCCGGCCGGACAGGATGCCCGCTTTCCAGCCCGGGCATCCTGGTCTAGGCCATCCGCCGTGACCCGGCGATCCTCCCTGCTGCGCGCCCTGCTGCTGAGCCTTGTCGGCCTGCTGCTGCTCGGCCAGAGCGTGGCAGCGCCGGCGCATTGCCTGCGCACGGCCCGGCCGGCCAGCGCGGCCCGGGAAGCAGCGCAAGGCTGGGCGGTGCTGGGCATCGCCATGCCGATCTGCACGCCGGACGGCATGGCCATGGGCACGGGCGATCCGGCCGCCCCCGACCATGGCGAACCCGGCTTCTGTGCCGTGGCCCAGGCCCTGCCGCAGGCCTGGGCACCGGAGCCCCCGGCCCTGCCGCCGCCGCGCTGGCACCTGGCCGAGGTCCGGGCCGTCGCGCTGCGGGAGGCGCCGCCCCTGCCGGCCGCCCGCGCCTCGCCCTTCGTCGCGCGCGGGCCACCCGGCGCCGCCTGAATCCGGTCCGCCGTTACAATTCTTTTCCTCCGAGGCCGCGCGGCGCCTGCCCGCGGCCGCTCCAGGACGTCCAGACCATGGTCTTTTCCCGCCGCCCGCTGCTCGCCGGCCTCGCCGCCGCCGCCTTCCTTCCCCTCCTGCCGCGGCGCGCCGCGGCCCATGGCTATACCGCCGGTGACATCGCCATCGGCCATCCCTGGAGCCGCGCCGCCCCGCCGCGCGGCACCGGCGCCGGCTTCATGACGCTGAAGAACAACGGCAGCACGCCCGACCGTCTGGTGGCCGCCCGCGCCGCCATCGCCCGCACGGTGGAGATCCACACCCATCTGCGCGAAGGCGACGTGATGCGGATGCGCCAGGTCGAGGGCGGCGTCGAGATCGCCCCCGGCGCCGAGGTCGCCTTCACCCCCGGCAGCTTCCACCTGATGCTGATCGGGCTGCAGGAGGCCCTGGTCCAGGGCCAGCGCGTGCCCGTCACCCTGGTCTTCGCCCGCGGCGGCGAGGTCACGGTGGAGCTGGCCGTCGAATCCGCCGGCTTCCGCCCCTCGGGTGCCCCGGCCGGCGGCCACAACCACTGAGGCGTGGCGGTGGACGACCCGCGCTGAAGGGTTGTCCATCGTCGGCTATTTACCTGGGATTTTCATTCTGGTCCCAGCATGATCCGCGGCCGCAGCTCTCGGGGGAGGCGGCCGCGATGGTGACGGGCAATCCACGCATCTTCTTCTTCAAGGAGTTGCTGGACGAGGTCTATCTGCTGCTCGACCATGTCTCGCGGCAGAACAACCAGTCCCTGACGACGCTGACCGCCAAGGGCGACAACCGCCCTGCCCTGGTGCTGCCCGGGCAGGAGGGCGAGCCGACCCTCCAGGCCATCCTGGCCCATGTCGCCAAGCTGCGCCTGCCGCCGGCCGGCGACGAGAACCGCCAGGCCGAGGACGCGGCCTTCCTGCTGATGCTGCGCGACCGGCTGAGCAGCATGGTCGCCCCGGCCAACGGGCTGAGCATCGCCTTCACCACCATGACCGTCGGCTTCATGCGGCTGCCGCATCGCTGGCGCCGCCGCCGCAGCCCGCTGGTGCCCGGCTACAGCCTGCGCCGCGACATGGCGATGTCGGCCTATCCAACGCTGGCCCGCCCCGCCCAGGCCACCAGCAGCTTCATCACCCTGCTGATCCTGGGCCTGCTGCTGCTGGGCGGGCTGATCGTCGGCCTGTCGGGCGCCGCGACCTATGGCCGCTCCCTGCTGCAGCAGCTGGCCGAGGCCAACCGCGCCCAGGCCACCGCGCAGCAGATGATCGAAACCGCCCAGCCCGCCGCCGCCCCTGGACTCCCGAGCCC
>NZ_MLCO01000214.1 GCF_001982615.1 Teichococcus deserti
CGGTCGAACTGCCCCCGATCGCGCCCCCGGTGCCGCCGCCGACCCCGCGCGAGGTGCCGCCGCCGATCCGCGACACCGCCCCTGAGCCAGAGCAGCCGGCGGCCGTGGCGGAGGAGCCTGCCCGGGGCGGCTTCTTCGCCCGGCTGCGCAGCGGGCTGCAGCGCTCCACCGCCAAGCTGACCGAAGGGCTGACCGGCCTCTTCACCAAGCGCAAGCTGGACGATGCGGCGCTGGAGGAGCTGGAGGAGGCGCTGATCACCGCCGATCTCGGCGTCGCCGCCGCCCAGCGCATCGTGCAGAATTTCCGCAGGTCGCGCTTCGGCAAGGAGGTGACCGACATCGAGGTGAAGGAGGCGCTGGCCGAGGAGATCGCGGCGATCCTGACCCCGGTCGCCCAGCCGCTGGCCATCCATCCGGGCAAGAGGCCGCATGTGGTCCTGGTGGTCGGCGTCAACGGCACCGGCAAGACGACCACCATCGCCAAGCTCGGCCAGCAATATGGCGAGCAGTGCAAGAAGGTCGCCTTTGTCGCCGGCGACACCTTCCGCGCCGCCGCCGTCGAGCAGCTGCAGATCTGGGGCGGCCGCACCGGCGCGCTGGTGCATGCGCCGGCGAAGCAGGGGGCGGACGCCGCGGGCCTCGCCTTCGACGCGCTGAAGGCGGCGCAGGCCGACGGCACCGAGATCCTGCTGGTCGACACCGCCGGCCGCCTGCACAACAAGGGCGCGCTGATGGAGGAGCTGCGCAAGGTCATCCGCGTCATGCAGCGCGTCGACCCGACCGCGCCGCATTCGGTGCTGCTGGTGCTGGACGCCACCACCGGCCAGAACGCCACCCAGCAGTGCAAGGTTTTTTCCGAGTTGGTGAACGTGACGGGTCTCGTCGTCACCAAGCTGGACGGCTCGGCCAAGGGCGGCATCGTCGTGGCGCTGGCCCAGGAATTCGGCCTGCCGGTGCATGCCGTCGGCGTCGGCGAGAAGGCCGCGGACCTCCGCCCCTTCGACGCCCGCGACTTCGCCCGCTCGCTGCTCGGCCTGCAGTAGCGCCAGCGCGAACGAGCCCGGCCCGCGGACATGCCGGGGGCGCAACCCAGCCGCTGCGAGGCGCCGGCCGCGCTTGGAAACCCGGGCCAGGGCTCCTAGGTTCCAGCTACGTGGCGTCCCCGCCACGCGGAGTGGAAGACGGAGCGACGGCGTGCTGCCCCCGATCGACCAAGAAGAAGCCTGGACCCCGGCATGACCGGATCCGAGACGCCGCAGGGCGGCCTGGCCGCGCTGCGCCAGGCGCATGGCATTCCGGCCCTGCCCGCCATCCCGCTGGACCCGGTCAGCCAGGCGCCGGTCACCGTCGCCTCCTACAACGTGCACAAATGCGTCGGCACCGACCGCCGCTTCGACCCGGCGCGCATCGCCCGCGTCATCGGCGAGATCGCCCCCGACATCATCGCCATCCAGGAGGCCGACCGTCGCTTCGGCCGCCGCACCGGGCTGCTGGACACCGCTGCCCTCGAGGAAGCCGGGCTGAAGCTGCTGCCGATCTCCCGCCTGCCGGACGGGCATGGCTGGCACGGCAACGCGCTCGCCGTGCGCGCCGGCACGCCGCTGTCGCTGCAGCGCATCGCGCTCCCGGGCGCCGAGCCGCGCGGCGCGGTGATCGCCGAGCTCGAGCTGCCGGCCGGCAAGCTGCGCGTCATCGCCGCGCATTTCGGCCTGCTGCGCCGCTGCCGCACCCGCCAGGGCGCCGCCATCCTGGAAGCCATCGGCAGGGGCGAGGCCATGCCGACCCTGATGATGGGCGACCTGAACGAATGGCGGCCGGGGCGGCGCTCCTCGCTGCGGGTGCTGGAAAGCTTCTTCGGGCCCGCGGGCTTCGGCCCGGCCAGCTTTCCGGCGCGCATGCCGGTCTTCGCGCTGGACCGCATCCTGGGCTGGCCGCAGGGCGTGGTACGGGAGGTCAGGGTGCATGACACACCGCTGGCCCGCACCGCCTCCGACCACCTGCCGCTGAAGGCCAAGCTGGTGCTGCATGCCCGCGCCGCCAGCCAGGGCGTGACGATCCCGGGCATCCAGGCGGCGGCATGACCGGCCGCCTCCTGGCGGAGCCGCTTCCGCCACCGATCCCGATGGCGCCGATCCGCGCCGGAGCCCCGCCTGCGCCCTCGAAAGCCGACGAGGTGGTCGAGATGCTGCTGCACGATGCCGAAGGCGCCGAAGCCGCCACCAGCGGCGTCAGCCTCCTGCCCGGCGGGCTGGAAGCCTTCATGGTGCGCGCCGCCTCGACCCGCGCCGCCGGGCGGACGCTGGACCTGCAATATTACCGCTGGTCGGACGACGTCACCGGCGGGCTGCTGGCGCGCGAGGTTCTCCGCGCCGCGGATCGGGGGGTCCGGGTGCGGATGCTGCTGGACGACAGCTATGCGCTGGGGGTCGAGCGCCGCATCACCCTGCTCTCGGCGCATCCGCGCATCGAGGTGCGGCTGTTCAACACCGCCCGGCTGCGCTGGCTGGGACAGCTCGGGCTGGGGCTGGAATTCGCCCTCGGCGGCTGGCACCTGAACCACCGGATGCACAACAAGTCCTGGGTGGTGGATGGCAGGCTGGCGCTGGTCGGCGGCCGCAACATCGCCGACGCCTATTTCGATGCCTCGGGCGGCGAGTTCAACTTCCGCGACCTGGACCTGCTGATCGCCGGCCAGGCCGCCCGCCAGGCCCAGGACATCTTCGACAACTACTGGGCCAGCAGCCTGGCCAAGCCGGTCGAGAGCTTCGCCGGCACGCGCGGCCTGTCGAGCGAGGCGCTGCAGGGCTTCCGCGAGGAGCTCGAGGAAATCCCCGAATCGGGCAAGGCCAGGCCCTATATCCAGGCACTGGCCCGCAAGCGCCGCGTGCTGCTCGACCCCGGCAACCACCTGCTGCCGGCCGAGGAGACGGTCCGCATCATCGCCGACCCGCCCGCCAAGGCGAAGGGCCGCGGCGTCGCCGGCAGCCTCTATCCGGCGATCGAGGCCATGCTGCGCACCGCACAGCGCGAGGCGGTGCTGATCAGCCCCTATTTCGTCCCCGGCCGCGCCGGGCTGCGGCTGATCGGCCAGCTGCGCCGCCGCGGCGTGAAGGTCACCGTCATCACCAATTCGCTGGCCGCCACCGACGTGGTCGCGGTCCATGCCGGCTATGCGCGCTACCGCCCGCGGCTGCTGCGGCTGGGCGTCGAGCTCTACGAGCTGAAGCGCAGCGGCGCGCATGGCAGCGGCGTCTTCGGCTCGCGCGGGGCCAGCCTGCACACCAAGGCGGTGATGGTGGATGGCGAGCAGGTCTTCGTCGGCTCCTTCAACCTCGACCCGCGCTCGGCCAACCTGAACACCGAGATGGGCGCCTTCGCCCGCCATCCCGGCCTGGCCCGCCAGCTGGAGCACGAGCGCAAGCGCCTGACCGATCCGCGCCGCAGCTTCAAGGTCAGCTACCTGGCGCCGCTGCGCCGCCTGGCCTGGACCGACGAGACGGGCACCATCCGCCACGAGCCGGTCGCGCCGCTCGGCCGGCGGATCATGGCGCGGCTGGTGCGGTGGCTGCCGATCGAGGCGCAGCTCTGAGCGAAGAGCAGCGGGTTTAAGCGAAGAGTCCGGGGGCATTGAATGCCCCCAGGCCCCCCCATTCATGGGCGTCCCGCCTCAGGCCTCGAAGTGCCAGGGAATGGCGGGGTCCGGGGGCAGCGCTTCTGGCCTCCCCTGTCTTTCTGCCCCAGCCTCGTCCTGACGAATCGCCAAGGAAGAGGCTCCGATGATCGTTCGCTGGGAAAAGCTCACCGCCCCCGAGTTGCGGGCGCTGGCGGCGCGGGACGCGCTGGTGGTGCTGCCGGTCGCCGCCCTGGAGCAGCATGGCCCGCATCTGCCGGTCTGGACCGACAGCATGATCGGCCATGCCTGCTGCGTCCGTGCCGCGGAGATGGCCGGCGACCTGCCGGCCGTCGTGCTGCCGCCGATGTGGACGGGCATGTCGGAGCACCACCTGCCCTTCGGCGGCACGATCAGCCTGGATTACGCCACCTTCCACGCCGTGCTGCGCTGCGTCTGCCGCTCGCTGAAGGCGCAAGGCTTTCGCAGGCTGTTCCTGGTGAACAGCCATGGCGGCAACATCGACCCGATCGCGGTCGCGGCGCGCGAGCTTGGCCTGGAATTCGCCATGCCGGTGGTGGCGACGACCATCTTCAAGGTCTCGCCCGAGATCGGCCGCATCCTGGAGACCCAGCCCGGCGTGCAGCATGCCTGCGAGGCCGAGACCAGCTTCTGGCTGCACCTGCATCCCGCCGAAGTGCGGCAGGACCAGATCGCCCATTCGCTGTCCGGCCCCGGGGTGCAGACCGGGGAGGCCTTCACCCGCTTCTGGTCCTTCGCCGAGCGGGCGCCTGAGACCGGGGTGCGCGGCGACCCGCGCGCCGCGACCGCCGAGAAGGGCGAGAAGCTGCTCGCCGCGGTGGCCGGTGCCCTGGCCGGGGCGATGCGCGACCCGCTGCTCTGGCGCACCCCGCATGCGGTCTGGGACGGCGCCCCAGCCCCTTGATCCGGCTCGACTTTAGCAGGGCACGGGCGTGGCGCCTTGGCGCCACGGTCGCGTAACGACCATCCTAATTTGCGAGAAATTGCACTTTCCGAAAAATAGAACTTGATGGGACCAATTTGCCTGTGGCGGGATGCGGCCGTTGCCTCACCTTTTTGTGATTCGGCCACAGGAAGCGTTGCCACATGGTCCTCCGCAGCCCCCCGCTGTTGACCCTGGGTCTCTCCGTTCTGCTGGGCGCCATGGCGCTGGCGCTGCTGCGCGCCGCCTCGGGCGACCATGTGCAGGAGCTGACCGCCGCCATGCTGCGCCATTCGGCCGGCAGCGCGCTGCAGCAGCTGGAGCAGCGGCTGCGGCAGGAGGTGGAGATCGCCGCCCTCGCCTTCCCCGAGGCCGCGGCGCCCGGGAAGGACAAGCCGGCCAAGCCGGCGCCGGTCGCCGCCGGGCTGCTGCGGCAGCGCGGCTGGCTCGGGCTGCAGCGCGGCGACGGCGCGGTCGTGGCCTGGCGCCAGGCGGCCGAGGCGGGGCTTGCCTGGCCGGCCGATGCCGAAGGGCTGGCCCGCGCGCAGGGCTTCCAGCAGATGGTGCTCGGCCCGCTGCGGCCGGCGACCGCGACGATGCCGGCGCACCTGCTGCTGCAGGCGCCGATGCCGGTGCAGCAGGGCGGCGACGTGCTGACCCTGGTGCTGCCGGCCGGCTTCCTGGCGCAGCGGCTGCGCGAGCAGGCGCATCCGGCCGGGCTGCGGCTGCGGCTGGTCGACCGTGCCGGCGCCGAGATCGCCCGCCGCGCCCCCGCCGGCGACGACGGCGCCGAGCAGCCGGCGGAATGGCTGTCGAGCGAGATCCAGGGGCTGCAGCTGGCCGCCGCCCTGGCCGGCCCCGCCCCGGACTGGCTGCCGCAGCCCTCGCGGCTGACGCTGGCCATGGGGCTGGCGCTGGGCCTGGCGCTGATCCTGGTCTGCATCCTCGGCTACAAGACGCGGCGCGGCCAGGCGGCGCAGCGGGCGCTGGACGCGGCCCTGGCCGAGGCCGAGGCCGAGCGCCGCCTGTCCGACATCGCCGCCAACCTGCCCGGCGCCATCTACCGCCTGGTGCGCGGCCCGGACGGGGTGGTGGCCTGCACCTATATGAGCGAGGGCGTGAACGCGCTGCTGGCCGAGCCCGCCGGCAGCTCGCCCCGGCATTCGCTGCTGCGCGGGCTGACGCCGGAGACGCGGGAGAAGCTCGACACCGCCCTGCGGCACTCGGCCGAGACGCTGCAGCCGATGCAGGTGGAGGGCGACGTGCTGGCGGCCGATGGCCGCCGGCTGTGGCTGCGCAGCCAGGCCAGCGTCCATCCGCTGCCGGATGGCGGCATGCTGTGGGACGGCGTGCTGCTGGACAGCACCGAGCAGCGCCGGGCGGAGGAGCGCGCCGGCCTGCTGGCGCGCGAGGTCGACCACCGCGCCAAGAACATCATGGCGGTGGTGCGCTCGCTGCTGCTGCTGACGCCGCGCGACGTGCCGCCGGCGGAATTCGTCGCCAACCTCGACGGCCGCCTCTGCGCGCTGGCCCGGGCGCATGACCTGCTGGCCGGCCAGGGCTGGGCGGGGGCGGAGCTCGAGCAGGTGGTGCAGCGCGAGCTCGCCACCTACGACCAGATCGCGGGACACGCGCAGATCAGCTGGTCCGGGCCGGCCGCGCGCCTGGCCCCCGGCAGCGTGCAGCCGGTGGAGATGATCCTGCACGAGCTCTCGACCAATGCCGCCAAGCATGGCGCGCTGTCGCGGCCGGGCGGGCTGGTCGAGCTGCGCTGGGCGGCCGCACCCCAGGGCGGGCTGCTGATCGACTGGCGCGAGAGCGGCGGCCCGACGGTGCAGGGCGAGCCGGGCCGGCACGGCTTCGGCTTCCGCCTGATCCACACGCTGGCGCGGCACCAGCTGGCCGGCGGCGCCACCTTCCTGTGGTCGGCCGAGGGGCTGCAATGCCGCATCCGCCTGGGCGCCGCCAGCGTCGCCGCGGTGGAGGCGATGCCGGCGCCGGCGGCTTCCGACCCGCCGCTCGACATCCCGGCGCCGCCGGTCGCGCGCCAGGCCTGAGGGATCAGGCGGCCTCGGGCCGTAGCAGCGCCGCGCGCGCGGCCAACCGGGCCCGGAGGGCCGGCGGCAGCTGGCGCGGCGTCTTCACCCGCGGCGCGGCCAGCTCCCCGGTCGCCGCCGGCGCGTCGCCGTAGAGCGCGACGAATTCGGCGAAGTTGTCGAAGCGGCTGCGCGCGGCATTGTCGACGAAGCTTTCGGCGGCGACGCCCTCGGCCAGCACCAGCGCATGGTCGGCGAGCTCGACATGGACATAGGTGAAGCGTGGCGCCGGCGCCGCGACCTGGCGGATGCTGTGGCCGTTCACCAGCGCCGCGGCCTCGGCCAGGACGCCGTCCAGCATCAGCGCGTGGCGGGGCGAGACGAAGAGGTCGCGGGCCGGCAGGGCCTCGCCCAGCGCGCCGGCCTGCAGCCGGATCGGGAAGCAGGCGCGCGGATCGGCGAAGCGCGCCGCCACCGTCCGGCGGCCCAGCCAGCGGACCGGCCGGTCACGGCCGTCGGCGCAGCGCACCAGGTCGCCGATCGCCAGGCTTTCCACCGGCACCTCGCCCACGGGCGTGGCGATGCGTGTGCCCTCGAGGAAGCAGAGCACATAGGTCTCGCCGTCATTGGCCGGCTCGTAGCCGTTCGAGCGGAAGGTGTCAGTGAAGAAATAATCGCCCGGCGGGAAGCCGGAGGTGGTGCTGATCAGGGTGGCGACGAAGCCGTCGTCGCTGGCGAACTTGAAGGAGAAGACGAAATCCTCGCCCAGCCGCTCCATCGTCACCGTGTCGCCCGGCGACAGGTTGGCGTCCTCGCTCTCCGCCACGATCAGCGAGGCCGAGCCGATCACCGCGCCGCTGCTGTCGAGCTGGTGCAGGGTGTTGAATTCGTAGCGGGCCATGACGGTGTTCCCTCCCGGAATTTACGCAGATCGTAACATCCCGGACATTCGGCACCACCATCGCCACGCTGCCGCTCGTCCGCCGCCGGCAGCGCGGGCCAGCCCTGCGGCGGACGCGGCGACAGCGGCGGAACGTCATCTTGCGGAACCGCCCTGTCCCCGCTTGAACCCGCCGCGATTCCTCTTCCAGGCTGCCCATGACGGCGATGATTTCGAGCGGCCCGCTGACCAGCGGCAGGGCCACCGCGACCGGATTGCTGGCGATCCTGCTGTGGAGCGCCGTCATCGGCCTGATCCGCAGCGTCAGCGAGAGCTTCGGCCCGACCGGCGGCGCCGCGCTGATCTACAGCACCGCCTGCGGCCTGCTGCTGCTGACCACGCGGCCGCCGAAGTTGCTCGACTTCCCGCGCCGCTACCTGGCCTGGGGCGGGCTGCTCTTCGTGACCTACGAGATCTGCCTGGCGCTCTCGATCGGCCATGCCGGCAGCAGCCGCCAGGCGATCGAGGTCAGCATGGTCAACTACCTCTGGCCGACCTTCACCATGCTGGCGGCGATCCTGTTCAACGGCCAGCGCGCCGGGCCGCTGATCCTGCCGGGGGCGGCGATCTCGCTGGCCGGCGTGCTCTGGGTGCTGGGCGGCGATCAGGGGCTGGACCCGGCGGCCCTGGCGGCCAATGTCCGGAGCAACCCGCTGAGCTACGCGCTGGCCCTGGCCGCCGCGGTGCTGTGGTCGGTCTTCTCGGTGGTGACGGCGCGGATCTCGGGCGGCAAGAACGCCACCATCGTCTTCTTCGCGCTGACCGCCGCCGTGCTGTGGATCAAGTATGCGGCGATGGGCGGCGGCTCCATGGCCTTCACCCCGCGCTCGGCCGGCACGCTGCTGCTGGCAGCGGCGGCGATGGGCTTCGGCTATGTCGCCTGGAACATCGGCATCCTGCACGGCAACATGGTGATGCTGGCCGGCGCCTCCTATTTCACGCCGATCCTCTCGGTCGCGCTGTCGGCGCTGGTGCTCAGCACGCCGCTGGCGCTGTCCTTCTGGCAGGGCGCGGCGATGGTCTGCGCCGGCTCGATGCTGTGCTGGATGGCGACGCGCGGACGATAGCGCGCGTCGCCTGGCCCCGGGCTGGGCCCGTCGCGGCCAGAGCTCACGGCCAGACGGGCGCGCCCTCCAGCCCCCGGGCCTCGGGCAGGCCGCAGATCAGGTTGGCGTTCTGCACCGCCTGGCCGGCCGCGCCCTTGCCCAGATTGTCGACCACGCCCATCGCGATCACCAGGTCGCGGGCCGGATCGGCGGCATAGCTGACGAAGGCCAGGTTCGAGCCGGTCGCCCATTTGGTCTGCGGCGGCGTCTCGGTCACGCGGACAAAGGCGCGGCCGGCATAGAAGCGCTGCGCCGCCGCCAGGCATTGCGCCGTGCTGGCGCGGCCGCGGCAGTAGATGGTGGCCAGCAGGCCGCGGGTCATCGGCACCAGATGCGGGGTGAAGACCAGCCCGGCCGCGCTGCCGCCGCCCAGGCGCTCGATGGCGCGGGCCATCTCGGGCATGTGGACATGGCGCAGCAGGCCATAGGGCACCAGGTTCTCGTTGCTCTCGGCATAGCCGAAGCCGCTGGAGGCGCCGCCGCGGCCGGCGCCGGAGATGCCGGTCTTGGCGTCGATGATGATGTTGCCCGGCTCGATCAGCCCCTCGGCCAGCAGCGGCGCCAGCGCGGTCAGGGTTGCCGCCGGGAAGCAGCCGGGATTGGCGACGCGGCTCTGCCCCCGGATGCGCCCGGGCCAGATATCGGCCAGACCATAGGCCCAGCCCTCGGCGTCGCGGTGGTCGCCGCCGATATCGACGATCTTCACGCCTTGCGGCACGCGGGCCAGCGCCTCGGCCGAGGCGCCGGTGGGCAGCGAGGCGAAGAGCAGGTCGAGCGGCGGCAGGCCGGCCGGGTCCCATTTCTCGATGACCAGCCCGGCCAGCTTCGCCGGCAGGCCGGGGAAGCGGTCGGCCAGGCGGCTGCCGGCGCTGCCCTCGCCGGCGGCGTAGACCAGCTCGAAGTCCGGGTGGCCGGCGACCAGGCGCATCGCCTCGCCGCCGCCGAAGCCGCTGATGCCGACAATGCCGACGCGGATGCTCATGATGGTGTCCTCTGGGATGCAGGCAAAAGAAAACCCCCGGAGCCGGGGGCTGCGGGGGTTCGGAAAGGCGGGCCGGGCGGCGCCCGCGGGCGGGGCCTAGAGGGAGG
>NZ_MLCO01000215.1 GCF_001982615.1 Teichococcus deserti
CAACCTGGTGATCCGCGCCAGCGGCAAGGTGCTGGGCGTCGCCCGCTGCCGCCGCCTGCAGGTGGAGGAGGGCGGCCAGCTCTCCGGCCGCATGGAGATGCTGGGCGACGGCGCCGCGCCCAGCCGCGCGCCCGCGCCGCTCGCCGAAGAGGCCTGATCCGACACGCCCGCGGGCCGCATCCCGGCCCGCGGAGCACCTTCTGTAGACGCATGCGACCCTTTTTCCTGCTGCCGATCCTGCTGTCGACATCGCTTTTGGCCGCCTGCGCCCAGCAGCCCGCCGTCGACCGCCATGCCGTGCTGCGCGACGTGCTGGAAAGCTACCGCAACAACATCGCCGGCATGCAGCCCACCTCCACCCCGGTCCTGCCCCAGCTCGACGGCACGCCCGCCAGCGCCACCCAGCTGCTCGGCCAGTCGCCCGACGCCGTCCGCCGCTGGCTGGGCGAGCCGCGCCTGCGCCGCAATGAAGGCAATGCCCAGGTCTGGCTCTACCAGGGGCAGCACTGCAACCTGGACGTGGTCATGGACCGCGACGACACGCCGAGCAGCCCCCTCCGGGTCAGCTACGCCGCCGCCCGGGCGAGCGGGACGGAGCGGCGCACCGAGGCGGCCTGCATGAGCGAGCTGCTCCGGCGGGGGTGACCACAAAAAAGGCCGGGGGAATGAATTCCCCCCGACCCCCATCTTTTTCTGTCCTGAAGACCAGCTCAGCGGCGGGACAGGTCGACCAGCCCGCAGAAGCCGGTCTCGGTGCCGAAGGCCAGGTGCGTGCCCGTTGGGCTCCAGGCCAGGGCGCTGACCGGTCCGCGGCCGGGGGCCGCCACCGGCACGATCTTGCCGCTGCCGATCTCGGCCATCAGCACCAGCCCGTCGGCGAAGCCGGCCGCGACCACCTCATGCTGCGGATGGCAGGAGACCTGGGTGCACAGCACCCCGTCGCCGCCCGCGAGCTCCAGCGGCGGCTTGCCCATCGGGCCGCCGGCGAAGAACGGCCACAGCACGATGCAGTCCGCCCCCGCCGTCGCCAGCCAGCGCCCCTTGCCGCCGGTGAAGGAAAAGCTCTTGATCTTGGAGGGGTAGCCGGACATCCGCATGTCCTGCTGGTCGGTCAGCCGCCAGCCATGCAGGGCGTTCTCCTGCATCGAGGTCACCACATGGGTGCCGTCCGGGCTGAAGGCGGTCGCCTGGTGGCTGCCCTTCCAGGGCAGCAGCTTGGGATTGTCGTCCTTGCTGTTGACGAACCAGACGCTGGCGCCGTTGTAGTGGCCGGCCGCGACCCGCTTGCCCTTGGCGTCGAAGGCGACGCCGCCGACGCTGGAGGGATGCGTCAGCGCCTTCAGCTTGGCCCCGTCCTTGCCGAAGACATGGACCACCTTGCCCACCGTCGCCGCCCGCAGGCCCGAGGGGTGGCTGGCCACATGCTCGACCCACTTCATCATGCCGAAATCGGCCAGCGTGCTGGTGGTGCCGTCGGCGGCGATGCGCAGCAGCTTGCCGTCGTCGCCGCCCGACAGGAAGCCGGACCCGGCATCGGCCACCATCGACAGGCAGGCGCCGTCATGCGCCTCCAGCCTGCGCCACGCGGCCTCCGGCGCCTTGGGATCGGCCAGATGCACGGTGCCGTCGCCCAGCGCGAAGCCGGCCGCGCGGCCGTCGGCGCTGAAGGCCGCACCGATCGCCCAGGCGCCGAGCTCATGCCCGGCGCCGCGCGTCCGCAGGATGTAGTCGGCGTCCTCGAGGTTGTCGGTCTCGCTCATGCCGCGACACAGCTCTCGAAGCCGCGGCGCAGCTGCGGGCGGTTCAGGTTGCGGCCGATGAAGACGATCTTCGACCTGCGCGGATCGCCATCCTTCCAGGCGCCGATGAAGTCGCCATCGGCGATCATGTGCACGGCCTGGAAGGCGAAGCGCCGGTCCTCGCCCTGATAGGCCAGGATGCCCTTGGTGCGCAGCAGGTCCTGCCCCTTGGCCTGCAGCAGCTGGCCGATCCAGGCGTTGAACTTCTCCGCGTCGATCGGCTGCGACACCTCGAAGGACATGCTCATGACGTCCTCGTTGTGCTCATGCTCGTCGGAGGTCAGGAAATCCGGCTCGCGCTCCAGGATGCGCTCCAGGCTGAAGGCCTCGCGCCCGACCACGCTGGAGACCGGCACGTCCGACTTGGTGGCGCGCTGCAGCTCGGCATAGGGGTTGATGGCGCGGATGCGGGCCTCGACCTCGGCCGCCTCGGCCTCGCTGACCAGGTCCATCTTGTTCAGCACGATCAGGTCGGCGAAGGCGATCTGCTCCTCGGCCTCCTTCGAATCGGCCAGGCGGGCGACCAGGTTCTTGGCGTCGACCACGGTGACGATGGCGTCGAGCCGCGTGGCCCGCTTGACGTCCTCGTCCATGAAGAAGGTCTGGGCGACGGGGGCGGGGTTGGCCAGGCCGGTGGTCTCGACGATGATGCCGTCGAACCTGCCGCGGCGCTTCATCAGCCCGCCCAGGATGCGCACCAGGTCGCCGCGCACGGTGCAGCAGATGCAGCCGTTGTTCATCTCGAAGACTTCCTCGTCGGCATCGATGACGAGGTCGTTGTCCACGCCGAGCTCCCCGAACTCGTTGATCACCACGGCGAACTTCTTGCCGTGGTTCTCGGTCAGGATGCGGTTCAGCAGCGTGGTCTTGCCGGCGCCCAGATAGCCGGTCAGCACGGTGACGGGGACGGTCTCGGTGTCGCTCATGGGGGATGTCTCTCCTGCCGGGGGAACGGCGCTCGGGGCGTTATATGATACGCTTCCCCCCGCAGGTCACCCCCGGCAGGCCGAGGGATCCGCTGCGACCAGCGGGCATGCCTGGCGCCCCGGCATGAAGAAGCCGGCATGACGAAGGGGAAGGCCGGAGCCTTCCCCCTGGCGGGTGTCAGGCCGCGGCCTTGATGGCGTCGGCCAGCGTCCCGAAGATCCGGTCGATATGGCTCTTCTCGGCGATCAGCGGCGGCGAGAGGGCGATGATGTCGCCGGTGGTGCGGATCAGCACGCCCTTGTCGAAGCAGTCGCGGAACACGTCGACGGCACGCGCCGCCGGCTTGCCCGGGCGGGATTCCAGCTCGATGCCGCAGACCAGGCCGATCGAGCGGATGTCGATGACATTCGGCAGGCCGCGCAGCGAATGGGCGGCCTCCTCGAAATAGGGCTCCATCGCGCGGGCGCGGCCCGGCAGGTCGTCGGTCCGGTGCAGGTCCAGCGTGGCGATGGCGGCGGCCGAGGCCAGCGGATGGCCGGAATAGGTGTAGCCGTGGAACAGCTCGATCCCGTCCGGCGAGCCGTTGACGATGGCATCGTAGATGCCGTTGTTCACGGCCACCGCGCCCATCGGCACCGCGGCATTGGTCAGCCCCTTGGCCATGGTCATGATGTCGGGGGTGACGCCCAGCCGCTCGGCGCCGAAATTGGTGCCGATGCGGCCGAAGCCGGTGATGACCTCGTCGAAGATCAGCAGGATGCCGTGCTTGTCGCAGAGCTCGCGCAGCCGCTGCAGATAGCCGACGGGCGGCACCAGCACGCCGGTCGAGCCCGCCATCGGCTCGACGATCACGGCGGCGATGGTGTCGCCATGCAGCGTGACCAGGCCTTCCAGCGCATCGGCCAGGTGGGCGCCGTGCTCGGGCAGGCCGCGGACGAAGCTGTTCTGCTTCGGCAGGTGGGTGTGCGGCAGGTGGTCGACATAGGGCAGCATGGCGCCGAACTGCTTGCGGTTGCCGCCGATGCCACCGACCGACATGCCGCCGAAGCCGACGCCGTGATAGCCGCGCTCACGCCCGACCAGGCGGACGCGCTGGGCCTGGCCGCGCGCCTTCTGGTAGGCCAGGGCGATCTTCAGCGCGGTGTCGGCGCTCTCGCTGCCGGAATTGGTGAAGAAGATGCGGTCCATGCCGTCCGGCGTCATCGAGGCGACGCGCGCTGCCGCCTCGAAGGCCAGCGGATGGCCCAGCTGGAAGGTCGGCGCGAAGTCCATCACCGCCGCCTGCTTCTGGATCGCCTCGGTGATCTCGCGGCGGCCATGGCCGGCGTTGCAGCACCACAGGCCGGCGGTGCCGTCGATCACTTCCTGCCCGTCCGCGGTCCAGTAGGACATGCCCTCGGCCCGCGCCAGCAGCCGCGGATGCGACTTGTAGTAGCGGTTGTCGGTATAGGGCATCCAGAAGGCGTCCAGATTGTTCGGACGCGAGACGGCGATCTGGTTCATGGCGATCCTGCGCAGGCAAGGGCGTAAGCCGGGGAGGCTAGGCCCGATGCGCCCGGCTGGCGAGGGCCGATGCGCCGCCGGGGCCGCAGAAAACACTGTTTTGCACCGCGGCCGGCGCAGGCGATTCGCCGGCCGCGGGCGGCGCCTCAGCCCCCGCGGCGCCCGGAGAGGCAGCCCTCGGCCAGCAGGCGGAAGGCATCGGCGCGGTGGCTGATACGGTGCTTCTCGGCCTTGTCCATCTCGGCGAAGCTCTGGTTGCGGCCGGCGGGGACGAACATCGGGTCATAGCCGAAGCCGGCCTCGCCGCGCGGCGGCCAGATCCATTCGCCCATGGCGCGGCCCTCGAAGGCCTCCGTATGGCCGTCCGGCCAGGCGAGCACCAGGGCGCAGGTGAACCAGGCGCCGCGGTCGGCATGCGGCCGGGCGAGCTCGGCGACGCGGGCCATGGCGGCCGGATAGTTGCGGCTGCCATCCGGCTGCTCGGCCCAGTCGGCGGTGTAGACGCCGGGTGCGCCGTCCAGCGCGGCGACCGAGAAGCCGCTGTCATCGGCCAGGGCCACCAGGCCGGAAGCCTTGGCCGCCGCCAGCGCCTTGATCGTGGCATTGCCGATGAAGGTCGTCTCGGTCTCGTCCGGCACCGGCAGGCCGAGGTCCTTGGCGCTGACGATCTCGATGCCGTATTCGGCCAAGAGGGCGGCGTTCTCGCGCACCTTGCCGGCATTGTGGCTGGCCATGACGATGCGCGTCTCGACCAGCTGGCGGCGAGGGGCGCTCACCGGGGCGTTCATCGGGGCGCTCACCGGCCGATCGCCCGGCGCTGGGCGGCGAAGAGGCCCTCGCTGCCCTGGCGGGCTAGCGCCAGCATGGCGTGGAACTGCGCGTCGTCGAAGGGCGCGCCCTCGGCGGCCGCCTGCAGCTCGACGATGCCGCCCTTGCCGGTCAGGACGAAATTGGCGTCGGTCTGCGCCGCGCTGTCCTCGGCATAGTCGAGGTCCAGCACCGTCTCGCCCTTGTAGACGCCGCAGGAGACGGCGGCGACCTGGTCGCGCAGCGGGTTGCGCGACATCAGGTTCTTCAGCACGCAATGCTCGAAGGCTTGGTGCAGCGCCACCCAGGCGCCGGTGATGGCGGCGCAGCGGGTGCCGCCATCGGCGGTCAGCACGTCGCAGTCGATGGTGATCAACACCTCGCCCATGGCCTTGCGGTCGACCACGGCGCGCAACGCGCGGCCGATCAGGCGCTGGATTTCCTGGGTGCGGCCGGACTGCTTGCCGCGGGCCGCCTCGCGCTCGCCGCGGCTGTGGGTGGCGCGGGGCAGCATGCCGTATTCGGCGGTGACCCAGCCCTCGCCCTTGCCGCGCAGGAAGCCAGGGACGCGGCCCTCGACGCTGGCGGTGCAGAGCACCTCGGTGACGCCCATGCGGATCAGGCAGGAGCCCTCGGCGTGGCGGGCGGCGCCAGGCTGGAGCGTGACGCTGCGGAGCGCGTCGGCAGCGCGGCCGGAAGGACGCATGGCGGGGGGACTTTCCTGCGGTTCTTGCTGGGGG
>NZ_MLCO01000216.1 GCF_001982615.1 Teichococcus deserti
GACCGTCATGTGCGGATAGAGCGCGTAGTTCTGGAAGACCATGGCGATGTCGCGGTCGCGCGGCGGCACGTCGTTGATGACCTTGCCGCCGATGGCGATCTCGCCGTCGGAGATTTCCTCGAGCCCCGCGATCATCCGCAGCGTGGTCGACTTGCCGCAGCCGGAGGGGCCGACCAGGACGACGAATTCATGGTCGGCGATGTCCAGGTCGATGCCTTTCACCGCCTGCACGCCGCCTTCATAGGCCTTCACGACCTTGCGGAGCGTTACCTGGGCCATGCGTTAATTTCCCCCCTTTAGCCTTTGGTGGCGCCGGCGGTCAGGCCGGCGATGTAGTAGTCCATGAGGAAAGCGTAGACGAGCAGCGGCGGCAGCGCCGCCATCAGCGCGCCGGCCATGATCTTCCCCCATTGGAAGGTGTCGGCCCGGATCAGGTCGGAGACGATGCCGACGGTCAGCACCATCTGGTCCGAGCTGACCAGGAAGGCGATCGGATAGATGAAGGCCGCCCAGCTCACCGTGAAGGCGAAGATCATCGCCGCCAGGATCCCCGGCAGCGCCACGGGAATGAAGATCTTCCAGAGCATCTGCAGGTGGCTGGCCCCGTCGATCAGCGCGGCCTCGTCCAGCTCCTTCGGGATCGAGGCGAAGTAGCCGATCATGATCCAGGTGCAGAAGGGCACGGTGAGCGTCGGGAAGATCAGCACCATGGCCCAGAGATTGTTGTACAGGCCCAGCCCGCCGATGATCTGGAACATCGGGATGAACAGCAGCGTCTCCGGCACCAGGTAGGTGAGGAAGACGCCGGTCGCCAGCGTGCCGCTGCCCCAGAACTTCATGCGGGCCAGGGCGAAGGCCGCCATCACCGAGATGATCATGCTGACGATCACCGTGATCACCGTGACCATCACCGAGTTGCGGAAATGGATCAGGTAGTTCCCCTGGGTCAGCAGCTCCCAGTAGTTCTGCAGCGTCGGCTTGCTGACCATCCAGGGATTGCCGGAAAGATCGGCGATCTCGGCCGAGCTCTTCAGGCTGGTGACCAGCATGTGGAAGGGCGGCACCATGAAGAAGACGACGAAGAAGGCCAGCGCGATATAGGCGCCGATCAGCGCCCAGCGCCGCTCGCGCTTCAGGCTGCCCTGGCGCGCCTCGGGGGCGGGAATGGCGTTGGCGGTGGTGCTGCTCATCACGCCATCTCCTTCGAGCGCTTGTTCACCCCGCGCAGGGTGAAGATGGCGAAGATCGCCAGCAGCGGGAACATGAACAGGCTGACCGAGGCGCCGAGCGGGATGTCGCCCGACTGGATGCCGACCTGGAAGGCATAGGTCGCGAAGACATGCGTGGTGTCCTGCGGCCCGCCATTGGTCAGGATGCGGACGATGTCGAAATTGGCGAAGGTGACGATCAGGCTGAACAGCACGGTGATCGAGATGACGTTGCGCATCATCGGGAAGGTCACGTGGCGCAGCTTCTGCCAGCCGGTGGCGCCGTCGATGGCCGCCGCCTCGTAGAGCTGGTCGGGCACCGATTTCAGCGCCGCCAGATACATGATCATGAAGAAGGGCGAGCCGTACCAGACGTTCACCAGGATCACCGAGAAGCGGGCCCAGCCGGTCGCGCCCAGCCAGGGCACGGGGTCGACGCCGATGCCCAGCAGCGCCCAGTTGAAGGCGGAATAGGAGGGGTCGAACAGCCACCACCAGGCCAGGGTCGAGATCGCCGGCGGGATGACCCAGGGCACCAGCAGCATGCCGCGCCACTTGCGCTGGCCCTTGGACGGCAGGGCGTGCAGCACATGGGCGAGGACGAAGCCGATGAAGGCCTTCAGCAGCACCGCCGAGACGGCAAAGAGCACCGACTGGAAGACGACGTTCCAGAAGGTTTCCCGCGATAATAGGAAAGTAAAATTGTCCCAGCCAATGAAGCGGGTCATCCGCCGGTTCAGCATCGACAGGTAGACGGCGTAGAAGAAGGGATAGACCACCAGCCCCAAGACCAGAAGGATCAGCGGCAGGGTCAGCAGGAAGGCGACGGTGGAATTGCGCCGCGCCAGCCGGCGCAGCATCGGCCGGCCGGTGGCCTCGGCGCCGACAGGGGCAGAGAGCGTGCCTTGGGACATGCCAGACTCCCTCGCGGTTGCGGGAGAAGGGACAGGCGCCGCCGCCGGGGATCAGCCCCGCGGCGGCGCCCGATCGAAGGTCAGGCGGGCTGGGGTCAGCCGCGCTTGAAGCCTTCCAGCTCCCGTTCCGCCCAGGCGATGGTGCGGTCGATGGGCTCCTTGTTCTGCACGACGCGGGCGATCATCTTCGCCTGGATGCCCTGGTTGTACATCTGCACCGCGATCTCCGGCGGCGCCGGGTAGCAGGCGATGAACTGCTCCGCCTTGTGGTGCGGCTTGACCGGGTAGTTGTAGACGACGCCGGTCGGCGGCCCTTCCTTCTCCCAGGTGTCGAAGTCGGTCATGCTGGTGAAGGGCGGGATGTCGTAGCCGTTGCTGGCGGCGACCATGGCGGCCGCCTGCTCGCGCTCGCTGAGGAACTCGACCAGCGCCTTGGCCGCGCCCTTGTTGCGGCTGAAGCTCCAGACGCCCCAGAAATACGGCAGGTAGGGGGTGAAGCGCCCCTGCGCCCCGGCCGGCGCCGGGAAGGTCCAGCAATGCTCGGAGACCTGCGGCGCGTCGCGCTTGGCCACCGCCCAGGCGGAGGGCGGGTTGAAGATCAGCGCCGACTTGCCGGAGATCAGCGCCCGGTTGTTCGAGGCGTCGTCCCAGGAGAAGACGTCGGCCGGCAGGAAGGCGAACAGCTTCTGGCTGTATTCCAGCACGCGGCGGACGCCGTCGCTCTTGGCGGTGATGTCGCCCTTGGCGTTGACCAGCTCGGCGCCGAAGGAGCGGAACAGGCTGCCGATCCAGTCGGTGGCGTCGGTGAACTGCCCGGCCGGCAGGCCGAAGGGGACGCCCGCCTTCTGGCAGGCCTCGGCGGCGCGCAGGAAGGTGTCCCAGTTCCAGTCGGCCGCCTTGCTGCCGGGATTGGCATTGGCCGGGAACATCTCCTGGATGTCGATGCCGGCATGCTGCTTCAGGAGGTCGATGCGGCCCAGCGCCGGCTTGTTCTGGCTGCCCGAGATGGCCGGCACCGCGCGCCACTTGCCCTGGACCTTGCCCAGATATTCGACGATCGGGTTCAGCGCGCCGTATTTCTGGCTCAGCCGGCCCATGATGTCGTCGAGCGGCTCGAGCTTCTCGGCCTGGGCATGCACCTCCCAGGTCGGGAAGGACAGCATGTCATGGCCCTGCCGCGCCTGCGACTCGGCGGCGATCGTCAGCAGGTTCTTGTTGCCGACCGAGGTGATGAAATCCAGCTGGATCTCGACCCGGTTCTTCTGGCCCCATTCGGTGACGATCTTGCGCATGGCGTCGTTGCCGGCCGGGACCCAGTGGTCCCAGAGGCCAAGCGCCAGGCGGCCGCCCGATGTCTGGCCATGCACATTGACCAGGGGCAGCGCCGAGGCGGCCGCGCCGATCGCGGATGCGCGCAGCAGCGTGCGCCGGGGAATCCCCCCGGGAATCCCTTTGCCTTCCATTCCGAAACCTCCTCGCACGGGCGGCTTGATGCCGCCGGGCCTTTGCGGCCACTCGTTGCAGGGCCGAGGTTAGGCATTGCCCCGGGCGGCTGGCAATCATTGTTGGCAAGGGCCCGGGCCACTTGCGGGGTTTTCATGCGCGGCCCAGGATGCCGCGCCATGCAGAGGCCACTCTTCGACGCGCTGGTGCTCGGCGCCGGCATGGCGGGCGCCAGCGCCGCCGCCCATCTGGCGCCCCGCCGCCGCGTCGCCCTGCTCGAGGCGGAGGAGCGCCCGGGCCTGCACAGCACCGGCCGCTCGGCAGCCCTCTGGGAGCCGAACTGGGGCAATCCCGACAGCCGTGCCCTGACCCGCGCCTCGCACGGCTTCCTCACCGCGCCACCGCCGGGCTTCTCAGAGGTCCCGCTGACCGCGCCGCGCCGCGCGCTGCATCTGGCGCCGCCCGACCAGGTCGCCGAACTCGAGGCGGCCATCGCGAAGACGCCCGACTTCCAGGCGATCTCGCCGGAAGACGCACGGAAGATCGTCCCCGCCCTGCGCCCCGGCTATGCCGCGGCCGCGGCGCTGGAACGCGTCGTGCTGGATATCGATGTCGCCAGCCTGCACCAGGGTTTTCTGCGCATGGCGAAGGCGGCCGGCGCCGTTGTGCTGCCCAGCCAGCGCGCCGCCCGCATCGAGCGCCGCGGCGGCCTCTGGCACGTCCAGACCGAAACCGGAGAAAACTTCGCCGCGCCCATCCTGGTGAATGCCGCCGGCGCCTGGGGCGACGTGGTCACCGCCATGGCCGGGCTGCCGAGGCTCGGGCTGCAGCCGAAGCGGCGCAGCGCGCTGATCGTCGATCCCGCCCCCTGGCCGGTCGCCGCCTGGCCGCTGGTCGGCGATATCGGCGCCAGCTGGTACGCCCGCCCCGAGGCCGCGACGCGCCTGATGCTGTCCCCGGCCGACGAGACCGACTGCGACCCCGGCGACGCCCAGCCCGACGAGCTCGACATCGCCATCGCCGTCGACCGCCTGATCCAGGCGATGGACATCGCCATCCGCCGCGTCGAGCATCGCTGGGCCGGGCTGCGCAGCTTCCTGCCCGACCGCTCCATGGCGATCGGCCCTGGCGGCGCGCCCGGCTTCTTCCAGATGATCGGCCAGGGCGGCTACGGCATCCAGACCGCCCCCGCCCAGGGCCGGCTGCTGGCCGCTCTGATCGACGAGACCGATCCGGGGGAGCTGGCCGCCGTCATCCCCCTGGTCGATCCCCGCCGCTTCCTGACCGTCCCCGCCTGAAGGCCTGTCCCACGATGAACGCGATCAGCCCGCTGCCACTTCCCACCTATGCCGATGTCGAGGCCGCCGCCCAGCGCCTGGCCGGCCGCGTCCTGCGCACGCCGATGCTGCGCCACCCGCTGCTGGACCAGCTGGCCGGCGGCACCGTGCTGGTGAAGCCCGAGCCGCTGCAGCGCACCGGCAGCTTCAAGTTCCGCGGCGCCACCAACGCGGTGCTGCAACTGGACGCGGCGCAGCGCCAGGGCGGGGTGGTCACCCATTCCTCGGGCAACCACGGCCAGGCCATCGCCGCCGCCGCCGCCGCCGAGGGCGTGCGCGCGCTGATCGCCATGCCGCAGGACGCGCCGGCCATCAAGGTCGAGAGCACCCGCCGCTGGGGCGCCGAGATCACCTTCTTCGACCGCCACAACACCGACCGCGAGGCGCTCTCCGCCCAGCTGGCCGCCGAGCGCGGCGCCACCGTCCTGCCGCCCTTCGACCACCCGCATGTCATCGCCGGCCAGGGCAGCCTGGCCCTCGAGCTGATCGAGGATGCCCGCGCCGCCGGCCACAGGCTCGACGCGCTGGCCGTCTGCACCGGCGGCGGCGGGCTGATCGCCGGCTGCGCGCTGGCCGTCGAGGGCGCCTCGCCGGGCACGGAAGTCTGGGCCGTCGAGCCGGAAGGCTGGGACGACACCGCACGGTCGCTCGCCGCCGGCGAGCGCCTGGCCAATGACGGCAAGGGCCTCAACCTGTGCGATGCGCTGCTGTCGATGCGCCCGGGCGAGCTGACCTTCGCGGTCAACCAGCCGCGCCTGGCCGGCGGCGTCTCCGTCACCCCGGAGGAGGTGTTCCGCGCCATGCGCTTCGCCTTCGAGGCGCTGAAGGTGGTGGTGGAGCCTGGCGGCTCGGTCGCCCTGGCGGCGCTGCTGGCGGGGAAGATTCCCGCCCGGGGGCGGACCATCGGGATCGTGCTGTCGGGGGGGAATGTCGATCCGGCGGTGTTCGCGAAGGCTCTGGCCGCGGGGTGAAGGAAAGAGTCTGGGGGCATTGAATGCCCCCAGGCCCCCACATTCATGAACAGATGGCGGGGTCCGGGGTGACACGGTCACCCCGGCGGGGGTCTGGGGGCGGAGCCCCCAGTCTTTCAGCTGCGGCCCAGGAACTTCTCGAAGGCGGCCAGGGTCGCATCCGAGACGTGGTGCTCGATGCCTTCCGCGTCGATCTCGGCCACTTCGGGCGGGACGCCCAGGGCTTTCAGCACATCGACCACAACGCGGTGCCGGGCACGGACCTCGTTGGCCAGGGCGTGGCCGGCGGTGGTCAGGAAGACGCCGCGATACGGCTTGGAATGCGCCAGGCCTTCGCGCTTCAGGCGGGCGATGGTCTTGATCGCCGTCGCATGCGAGACGCCCAGGCGGCGGGCGATGTCGGTCGGGCGCGCCTCGCCGGTGCTGCTCAGCAGGTCGTCGATCAGCTCGACATAGTCCTGCATCAGGGCGCTGGCGCGGGCGGTGCGCGCGGAGGCGTGCCGCGCGGCCTCCTGCGCCTCCGTCATCTCCGCCTCGTCCTCGTCCATGCCGCGCTCCCGGTCCGGTGCCGCCGCCTCTAGCATCGGCGACGCCGCAGCGCAAAATGTAGGAGAGCCTACATTTTGTGCGGTGGCGTCTACCGTGCTGAAATGTGGGAGGAAAAATCCTCAGGCGGCGCGGCGGGCGCGGCGCTGCTGGCGCAGGACGTCCTCGATCCAGCTGTCCAGGCGGTCGGTCTCCGTCTCGGCCTCGACCAGGTCCGGATAGGCCTGGGGGAAGCGCAGCGCCAGCCAGCGCCAGGCGACCAGACGCTTGTGCACCTTCTCGCAGCGCTGCAGCTCCTCGCCCGAGGCGCGGTCGGGCGGCGGCAGGCGGCCGGCCAGCGGCGGGCGCACGGCATGGCCGGCGCCGTGGTCGATCGCCCAGCGGGCGAGGCGGGTGATGCCGTTGTCGCGCTCGTCGACCGGGCACATGGCATAGGTCCAGCGGTCCATCAGCGACAGGCCGGCGACGCCGTCGATCGCCGAGGCAATGGCCATCTGCTGCGTCAGGTCGGCCAGGCGGTAGTTCGGGTCGTCCTTGCGCAGCACTGCGCGCTTGATCCGGGCGAGCACGCCGAACAGGCTGTCGGAGCCGATCTCGGCGGCGACGGCGGCGATGATGTCGGCATCCGGCTGCACCTGCGGGCGCAACTCGGCCGGCGGCGCGGGGGGCGCCTCCAGCATGGTGCGGACGAAGCCCGGGTCGCCGGCGCCGGCCAGCACCGCGACCACGCCGCCCTCGTGATGGCCGAAGCGCCCGGCGCGGCCGCCGATCTGCTTGACCTCCTGGCTGTTCAGCTCGCGGCGCTCCTCGCCGTCGAACTTGCGCAGGGTGGAGAAGATGACGCGGCGGATCGGCAGGTTCAGCCCCATGCCGATGGCGTCGGTGGCGACCAGGATATCGGCCTCGCCGGAGCGGAAGCGGGCAGCCTCGGCGCGGCGCACCTCTGGCGACAACGCGCCGTAGACGACGGCGACCTTGCGGCCGCGGGCGACCAGCCCCTCGCGCAGATCCATCACGTCGCGGCGGGAGAAGGCGACCAGCGCGTCGCCGGTCTTCAGGTCCCCGGCATGCAGCGGCCGGTCGGAGGCATGCAGCGCGCCTTTCCGCTGCAGCGTGATCTCCTCCACCGTGTCGCCGCAGAGCTGGGCGATGCGCTTGACCATGGGCACGCATTCCGGCGCGCCCAGCACATAGACCTCGCGCGCGGGCACGCCCATCAGCGCGGCGGTCCAGGCGGCGCCGCGGTCGCGGTCATGCAGCAGCTGCGCCTCGTCGATGATCGCGACATCGACCGGCATGTGGAAGGGGCACATCTCGACGGTGGCCGCCAGGTGGCGGCTGCCGGGCGCCAGGATGCGCTCCTCGCCGGTGGACAGCGCGGCTTCCACGCCGCGGGCGGCCAGCGCGTCGCGGAACTCATGCGCCAGCAGGCGCAGCGGCGCGAGCGCCAGGCCGCTTTCCGCCTGGGCCAGGCGGTCGAGCGCGGTGTGGCTCTTGCCGCTGTTGGTCGGGCCGGTGACCAGGATGATGCGGCGGATCAGCGCGCGGGCGGTGGCGAAATGCGCGGCATAGCGGTCGAGCGCCGCGGCGCGGGCGACGGCGGCATTGGCGGCCTTGCCGCCGCGGCCGGCGGCTTCCTCCGCGGCGCGGGCGGCGCGCGGGCTCTGCCGGCCGGCGTCGCGCGGGTCGCGCTCGCGCTCGGCCTCGCGGCGCCAGGCGGGCAGCTCGCGGCGCAGCGCGATGATCTCGGCCGGATCGAATTCCCAGCGCTCCCGCCCGTCGCGGCCGGGGATGCGGCGGGCGACCGGCAGCAGCCCGGCGCCGGCCCAGCGCAGCGCCTCGCGCTCCGAGCAGCGCAGCAGGCCCGGGATGCCCTCGATGCCGACCAGGCTCTTCTCCCAGGCGCGGAGCCGGGCGACCTCCTCGCGGCGCTTCTCGCGCGCGGCCTTCTCGGCCTGGCGGAAGTCCTGGCGCCGGCGCTCCTCGACATGGGCGGCGGCGCGGGCGAAGCGGTCGGTCTCGGTCGCGTCCAGCCCGTGCGCGCGGGCGACGGCCTGGGCCAGGGCGGCATGCCGCTCGGCCGACAGCGCGCTGCCGGTGATGTCCTGCAGCTCGGCCTCGACGATTTCCAGCGCGGCGCCGGGGCGGGCGGCGGCCTGGCGCAGGCGGGACTGGACGGCGGCGTCCAGCGCGGCGCGGATCGCCTCCTCGCCGGCATCGGGGTCGGTCAGGCTGGCGGCGGCGGCATCGGCCTCGGCGCGGCGGACCCAGACCTGGCCGGCGCGGTTGGCGATCGCCATGGCGGCCGAGGCCCAGGCCTTGCGCCGCACCTGGCACAGGGCCTCAGCCACAGCGTCCCGATCGGCCGGCAGGCGGCGGGCGACCAGCCGGGTCAGCTGGGGCATCTCGCGCGGCTCGACCCGCAGGCCCGAGGCCAGGATGGCCGCTTCCGCCGGATGGGCGGGGGCGATGGGGTCGTCATGCGTCACGGTGATGAAAGTCCCAGGTCAAGGCAGTTGCGTCGCAGCCTTACCGGAAAACGCCCCGCGAAAGCCAATGTTGCGGTGCAGGATCAGACATGCTGGCCGCCGTTGATATGGATCTCGGCGCCGTTGATATAGGAACTCGCCTCGGTGCAGAGGAAGTGGATGGTCTCCGCCACCTCCCGGGGGTCGCCGAGCCGCGCCATCGGCACCAGCTCCTGCACCAGCGCGTCCGTGCCGGGCGACAGGATCGAGGTGGCGATCTCGCCGGGCGCGATGGCATTGGCGCGCACCCCGCGCGGGCCGAATTCATGGGCGAATTCGCGGGTCAGCGCCGCCAGCCCGGCCTTCGACGCGGCATAGGCCACGCCGGCGAAGGGATGCACCCGGGAGCCTGCGATCGAGGTGACGTTGACGATGGCGCCCTTGGCCGCCTCGAGCTCCGGCAGCAGGGCGCGGGCCAGCAGCGAGGTGGAGACCAGGTTGACGTTCAGCACCCGGGTCCAGGTCTCGGCGTCGCTCTCCCGCACGCCCAGCCGCGTGCCGCCCGGACCTTTCGGCGAAATGCCGGCATTGTTGACCAGCGCATGCAGCTGCCCGCCCGGCAGCCGCGCCCGCACCTCCGCCGCCAGCCGGTCGATGTCGTCGATATTCGCGAGATCCGCCTGGATATGCCCCTCGCCGGCGCCAGGCCAGGGGCAGGCCAGGTCGAAAGGCTGCCGCGAGACGGTCAGCACCCGCCAGCCCCGCTCGCCGAACAGCTTCACCGTGGCATGGCCGATGCCGCGGCTGGCGCCGGTCAGCAGGAGGTAACGGGGAGACGCTTCGGTCATGGGGGGCCTTGATGGGTGTGTGGG
>NZ_MLCO01000217.1 GCF_001982615.1 Teichococcus deserti
CTGCTGAACGGCAATACCGACGCCGCCATGCGCGCGGTCATGGCGGCGTCGGTATTGCCGTTCAGCAGCAGGATGCGCATCGGCCCAGCCTGGGCCGCGCCGCATCCCGCGGCAAGGGTCAGTTCTTCTGGAAGACCGGCGCCTGGCGGGTGGGGCCGCGGCCGGGGATGCGGGCGGGCGGCAGCTCGGCCTCCAGCAGCTCGGTCAGGCGGGTGATGTCGTGCTGCTGCAGCCCGCCGGGCTCGTCGCGCAGCGCGCGATGCGCGGCCATCAGGGCCACGAGATTGGCGGTGCCACAGGAACGGTGATGGAACATGCTTGTCTCTCCCCCAGCTTGGGGATGGTGGCGGTGAACCCCCGCATCTAACCGCTAATGAGAATAACTCGCAACTACAAAGCGGCGTGTGCCGCACCTCACCCCAGCGCCGAGGCCAGCCGAGCCCAGGCGGCCTCGTCCGGCGGCAGGCCGAAGCGCAGCCAGCGCGGCTGGCGGGCGAAAGGCCGGGTCAGGATCCCGGCGCGGCCCAGGCGCTGGTGCCAGACAGAGGCATCGCCCTCGGCCAGGCGGAACAGGCGGGTGCCGCCGATGATCCTCAGCCCGGCGGCCTGCAGCAGCGCGTCCAGCCGGGCGGCCTCGGCGGCCAGGCGGGTCGATTCGCCAGCGCGCCACGGGGCGTCGGTCAGGGCGGCGGCGCCGATCGCCAAGGCCGGGCCGGAGACCGCCCAGGGGCCGAGCCAGCCGCGGATCGCCGCCGCACGCTCGGGCGCCGCCAGGGCGAAGCCGAGCCGCAGCCCGGCCAGCCCATAGGTTTTTCCAAAGGACCGCAGCACGATGATCGCCGGATGCGGCAACAGGGAAGACGCCGAGGCCAGCTCGGGCTCCAGGTCGGCGAAGGCCTCGTCGACGACCAGCACCCCATCGCGGGCGGCCATGGCATCGGCCAGGGCGCGCAGCTCCCCCAACCCGACCCGCCGCCCATCCGGGTTGTTCGGGTTGCAGAGCAGCGCGGCGGGGGCGTCGAACAGCGCCTTGAAGGTGTCGACTTCCACGACCGCGGTGCCGGCGGCACCCCAGCAGGCGGCATGCTCGGCATAGGTCGGGCCCAGCACGGCCAGCCGCCCCTGCGGAAAGATCCGCGGCAGCAGCTGGATCAGCAGCTGCGTCCCCGGCGCGGCGGCGACCATCTCCGGCGTCGCGGCCTCGTAAGCGGCGGCGGCGGCGACGCGCAGGGCGCGCTCCGCCTCGGGTTCCGGCAGCCGCCCCCAGGCATCGGGACCCAAGGCCGGCACCGGCCAGGGCCGCGGATTGATGCCGGTGGACAGGTCGAAAAAGGGCTCCGGCGCCCCGGCGAACAACCGGCGCGCGGCGCCCAGCCGACCGCCATGTTCCAACCCGTCCTGCGCCATGCTAGCCGACACGCCTTCCACCCTCCCGGGATCCTTCGCCCTGACCGACCTGCTGCTGATCCTCGCCGGGGCGCTGCTGATCGAGGCCGCCTTCGGCTACCCCAAAGCGCTCTTCGCCGCCATCCGCCATCCGGTGGTCTGGATGGGTGCGTTTCTGTCAGTGCTGGAGCAGCGGCTGAACGACCCGGCCCGATCCGACCGCTTCCGCCGCGGCGCCGGGGTGGCGACGCTGGCCGCGCTGCTGCTGGCGGTGGGCCTGCCCACGGCGCTGCTGCAGGCGGCGTTGATCGGCAGCCTGCCGGGGATGATCGCGCTGGCCGTGCTGATCGCCAGCCTGCCGGCGCAGCGCAGCCTGCACGATCATGTCGCCGCCGTGGCCGAAGGACTGGAGAAGGATGGCCTGGCAGGCGGAAGAAAAGCCGTCGCCATGATCGTCGGCCGCAACCCCGAAAGCCTGGACGAGGCCGGCGTCGCCCGCGCCGCCATCGAAAGCCTGGCCGAGAATTTTTCCGACGGCATCGTCGCCCCCGCCTTCTGGGCCGGGGTCGCCGGGCTGCCGGGGGCGGCGCTCTACAAGGCGGCCAACACGGCGGACAGCATGATCGGCCATCGCTCGGCCCGCTACCGCGCCTTCGGCTGGGCGGCGGCGCGCTTCGACGACCTGGTGAACCTGCCGGCCTCGCGGCTGGCGGCGCTGTGGCTGGTGGCCGCGGCCGCCCTGCTGCCCGGCTGCTCGGCCAGGGCGGCGGCGCGGGCGGTGGCGCGGGATGCGCGGCGCCACCGCTCGCCCAATGCCGGCTGGCCGGAGGCGGCGATGGCCGGCGCGCTGGGCCTGCGCCTGGCCGGGCCGCGCGTCTATGGCGCCGAGCGGGTGGAGGATGGCTGGATGGGCGACGGCCGCGCCGAGGCCGATGCCGCCGACCTGCGCCGCGCGCTGCGCCTCTATCGCCTGGCCTGCGCGCTGCAGCTGGGTGCCGTGCTGGCGCTGGCGGCGGCCCTCGGCTGAGGCACCGCTGCGCGCAGCTGTGATGCCGCGATGCTTGAAGCCGGTGTCGCAGGAGGCGCAAGCTTTCCCCCGGTCCAGGAAAAGCACCGGGGAATCGCGATGCGCCGCGCCGTCACCCTGCTGTCGCTGCTGCCGCTGCTGCCCTTCGGCGCCGCGGCGCAGGTCATGGCCGATGCCCAACCCATCGACCCCGGCCCTGCCCCCAGCGCCACCGAGCGCCTGGCCCGCCGCCTGCCGTCCGAGCTGCTGGGCTATCGCCGCATCAGCGAGACGGAGGCGCTGCGCCGTGGCAGCACCGTCCGCTACGCCGCCACCGATGGCGAGCGCATCATGGTCTCGGTCATGGTCTATGCCAGCGAGGGCAGCGGCACCCCGGAGGAGGAGCTGCAGCGCGCCAGCGCCGAGACCGAGGCCCTGGCCGGCACCGGCCGCTACCGCGCCGTGACCGCCCAGGCGCTGCCGCCGGCGGCGACGCCCGCTTTGGCCGAGGCCACCCCGGCGCTGCGCTGCACCAGCTTCACCCTGCAGCCGCAGCAGGGCCGGGCCAGCGCCGACGGGATCTGCGTCGCGCTGCAGTCGGGGCATGTGGTGAAGGTTCGGGTGAACAGCCTGTCGCAGCCCGATGCCGGCCGCGCCGGCCGCATGGCCGCCGAGATGGCCGAGGCCGTCGGCCAGGTCTTCGCCAGCGCGCGCTGAGGTTTTTTTCTTGCGCTTTGCTTGGCGGGCGCCGGGGCCGCCGGCGCCGTCGCCTCGTAGCGCATTCTGCCTGAGGCGTGACCCCCGCTCGATTCGCCATCAGCGACAGCGCGACCCTTTCTGGCACCGCACAGACCAGCGTGCCCCCTCGCCGGAAATGGATTTTTCTATCCCTAGCAACGCCGAATATATGATCGGAAGAAACCGGAAAAACTGGTTACTTCCATCCAAATAACGGCGACAAAATACTTCATGTCCCGGCTGCGCGTCGGATTCTGGACTTGAATTTTGCAGCGCACCATCGCAGCTTAAGCCCTCCATAACCACCAGCGAGCATATCCCGCCGCGGCCTCCTGCCGCCCATCACTTGAATCCAGCGGCCCGCGGCCGCCAAGACGGAGGGCCCATCCCGTGCGCCACACCGGATCCGCCACCCCGAATGCCGACTTCCACGAACCCGCCCCCTATGGCCGCGTCGCCATTATCGGCGGCGGCGCCTGGGGCACCGCCCTGGCCCTGGCCGCCGAGCGCGCCGGACGCGAGACCACCCTCTGGCTGCGCGAGGCCGAGGCCGCGGCGCAGATCGCCCGCACCCGCCAGAACCCCTTCCTGCCCGGCCACCGCCTGCCCGGGTCGATCCTGGCCACCACCGACCTGGCCGCGGCGCTGCGCGGCGCCGAGCTCGCCGTGCTGGTGGTGCCCTCGCAGCATCTGCGTGGCATCGCGACCCGGGTCGAGGCGCTGCTGCCCGAGGGCATTCCCGTCACCCTCTGCGCCAAGGGGATCGAGGCCGATACCGGCGCGCTGATGACCCAGGTCATCGCCGAGGAAATGCCGGGCCGGCCGCAGGCCGTGCTGTCCGGCCCCTCCTTCGCCATTGAGGTCGCCGAGGACCAGCCGACCGCCGTCACCATTGCCGCCCCCGCCGGGCCCGACGGCATTTTCGCCGAGGGCCATCCGGCCGCGCGCATCGCGGTGACCTTCGCCAGCCGGCATTTCCGCCCCTACCTGTCCGACGACCCGATCGGCGTCGAGGTCAGCGGCGCGGTGAAGAACGTGCTGGCCGTCGCCTCCGGCATCATCGACGGGCGCGGCATGGGGTCGAACCCGCGCGCGGCGTTGCTGGCCCGGGGCCTGGCCGAGATCAGCCGGCTGTCGGTGGCCCTCGGCGGCAGGGCGGAGACGGTGCTGGGCCTGTCGGGCGCCGGCGACGTGATCCTGACCTGCTCCTCGACCAAGTCGCGAAACTTCTCCTTCGGCCAGGCAATCGGCGCCGGCCGCGTGCCGGACACCGCCCGCGGCGCCGTGGTGGAAGGCGTGGTGAATGCGCGCTCCGTCCTGGCGCTGGCCCAGAAGCGCGGCGTCGCCATGCCGATCTGCGAGGCGGTGGACCGCGTCGTCCATCACGGCCTGCCGGTGGAGCGCGCCATCGCCGCCCTGCTGACCGGCCCGCTGCGCGCCGAGCCCCGCGCCCTGGAGCACCGCGCCAGCATCGCGCACCCGGCGACGGAAGCGCCGCTGCGCCGGAGGGTCTTCGCATGAAGGCGCCGCTGAACCTGGTGCTGGCCACCGACCTGGACGGCACCTTCCTGGGCGGGACCGAGGCGGAGCGCCGCGCCCTCTACCAGGAGCTCGACGCCCGGGACGACGTGCTGCTGATCTTCGTCACCGGCCGCGACCGCGACTTCATCCGCGAGCTGGTGGAGACGCCCGGCATGCCGCGGCCGCGCTATGTCATCGGCGATGTCGGCACCTCGGTCTTCGACGGCGACACCTTCCAGCCGATCCCCACCCTGGAGGCGGACATCGTTTCACGCTGGAACGATGCCGGCCCGCGGGTGCGCGAGATGCTGTCAGCGGAGCCCGGGCTGCGCCCGCAGCCCACCCCCTTCCGCCACCGCGTCAGCTACTACTACGACCCCGAGCAGCTGCAGCCGCGCACCGTCGCCCGCATCGAGGAGGCCGGCTTCGACTGCGTCCTCTCGGCCGACACCTATCTGGACGTGCTGCCGCGCGGCATCGCCAAGGGCCCGACCCTGCTGCGGCTGGTGCATGCGCTGGGCCTGCCGGCCGAGCGCGTGCTGACCGCCGGCGACACCATGAACGACCTGTCGCTGTTCCAGACCGGGCTGCGCGGCGTCGCCGTCGGCAATGCCGAGCCGCGGCTGGTGGCGGCGCTCGACGCCCTGCCGCCCGAGCAGGCCCGCCTGATCCACCGCCCCCGCGCCGAGGGTGCCGCCGGCATCGCCGACGCCATCCGTCATTTTTCCCTGCTGCCGGAGGCCGTGGCATGACCCAGCTCGCCCAGAAGAAGTCGTCCCTGGTCATCGTCTATCACCGCCAGCCCTATGAGGAGGCGGTGGAGAACGGCCAGACCGTGTTCCGCCCGAACCGCAGCCCGAACGGCATCGTGCCGACGCTGAAATCCTTCTTCGGCCGCACCGCCCCGGGCGCCGGCGCCTGGGTCGCCTGGAAGCTGGCCAAGCCGGGCGAAAGCTTCGAGCGCGCCGTGCATATCGACGACGTCAACGGCGGCTACACCGTCTCCCGCCTCGGGCTGACGGCGGAGGAAGTCGAGAGCTTCTACCACGTCACCTCCAAGGAGGCGCTGTGGCCGGTGCTGCATTCCTTCCCGTCGCTGTTCCACTACGACAACGCCGACTGGGACACCTTCCGCGCCGTGAACCGCAAGTTTGCCGAGGCCGCCGCGGCCCAGGCCGAGGACGACGCGGTGATCTGGGTGCATGACTACAACCTGTGGCTGGTGCCGGCCTACCTCCGCCAGCTGAAGCCGCGGGCGCGCATCGCCTTCTTCCACCACACGCCCTTCCCGGCGGCGGATGTCTTCAACATCCTGCCCTGGCGGCGCGAGATCCTGGACAGCCTGCTGGCCTGCGACCTGGTCGGCTTCCACATCCCGCGCTACGCCCGCAACTTCGCCGAGCTCGCCCGCGCCCTCGCCGGCGCCGAGATCGCCGAGACCCGCCCGGTCGACCCCGCCTTCGCCGCCCCCGGCCAGGCCTTGTCCGAGCCCGACATGCCGCGCCTGCTGCGCCACAATGGCCGCAGCATCCGCCTGGACAGCGCCCCCGTCGGCACCGACGCGCAGCTGATCCGCGAGGTGGTGGAGCGCCCCGAAAGCCGCGCCCAGCAGCAGGAAACCCGCGACGGCCTTTCCGGTCGTCGCATGATCATGGCCGTTGGCCGCACCGACTACACCAAGGGCATGATCGAGGCGCTGCAGGGCTTCGAGCGGCTGCTGGAACGCCGCCCCGCGCTGATCGGCGAGGTGAAGCTGGTGGCGACCTCGGTCCGTGCCGCCGCACAGATGAAGGTCTACGAAGACACCCAGCGCGACATCGAGGCGCTGGCCGGCCGCATCAACGGCCGCTTCTCCAAGCTGGACTGGACGCCGGTGGTGCTGTTCACCAACTCCATCCCCTTCGAGACGCTGCTGGCCTACTACAACGTCGCCGATATCTGCCTGACCACGCCGCTGCGCGACGGGCTGAACCTGGTGGCCAAGGAATATGTCGCCGCCAAGCGCGGCGCGCCCGGGTCGCTGATCCTGTCGGAATTCGCCGGCTGCGCAGTGGAGCTGCCCCAGGCGGTGCTGACCAACCCCTATTCCAAGCGCAACCTGGATCGCGCCCTGGACGAGGCGCTGGACATGCCGGCCGCCGAAGCTGCCGGGCGCATGAAGGCGATGGAGAAGGCGGTCCAGAACTGCGACATCGCCTGCTGGGCGGACCACATCTTCAGCGAGTTCGAGGCGATCGGGTTCCAGAGCAGTTCAGCGGCAGTGGCAGCCTAAAAGCGAAAAGGCGAGGGGAATGAATTCCCCTCGACCCCTTCGTTTTTCTGTCTGGTGCCATGTCCGGTTCGTGGCCCGGCCCGGCAGCAGCGCGACCTTCAAGGTCGCGCTGTTCTGTTTGTTCTAGGTTCCACCTGGATGCTGTCGCGACGCCTCGGGGGAAGCGCCGGCTCGCAACGGCCGCGGACCAGAACGAAGATGGGGCGCGAAACCATGGGTTCGCAGGAGGAAGTCATTCCCCCCAGCCTGCCCTTGTCTTCCCTTACCGGGCTTCCTTCGCCAGCCGCAGGCATTGCACCAGCCGCGGCGCCCCGCCGCGGAGTCGCTCCTCGCGGTAAAGGCGGGCCGCCCGTGCGGCCAGGGACTCGCCGCGGGAGAGATTCTTCAGGCTTTGCAGCAGCATGGTCATGGCCGGGGGGTCCATTCGGGTTGGCGCTGTTGGGGAAACGCGGCGGCAGGGCTTGCAGTTTGCCGCTCCCGCAACCGTCATCTTGCTGTTGCCAGAGCCAGTAGCGAGTCAATCTTCAGATATCGCTCGAAGTGGCCGGCCAGCGCGTCCAGCGTAGCCTCGACCTCCGCCTCGTGACGGCGTGGTGCGGCCTCTGTGCCGAGTCGCGCCAGCCAGCCGGCGCGCTGGGCGTCGTCGGCGAAGAAGCCATGGACATAGGTGCCGGCGACCCGGCCGTCGGCCGAGCCAGCGCCGTCCAGCCGGCCATCCTCGAGGCGCAGCAGGGGGCGGGCCGTGTCGAGGCCGGCGGTGCGGCCGATATGCATCTCGTAGCCGGCGAAGGGCAGGCCGTCGGCGAGGCTCTGCCCGCGGGCGGGGGAGAGCTGCTTCTGGCCCGCCAGCACGGTCTCGACCTGCAGCAGGCCAAGGCCGGGGACGCTGCCCGGCGGCCCCTCGGCGCCCTCGGGGTCGGCGATGGTGGTGCCCAGCATCTGGTAGCCGCCGCAGATCCCCAGGATCCGGCCGCCGCGGCGGTGATGGGCCAGGATGTCGATGTCCCAGCCCTCGGCGCGCAGCGCCGCCAGGTCGGCGATGGTGGCCTTGGAGCCGGGCAGGATCACCAGATCCGTGTCGCCCGGCAGCGGCATGCCGGGGCGCAGCAGGATCAGCTCGACCCCAGGCTCGGCGGCCAGCGGGTCGAGGTCGTCGAAATTGGCGATGCGCGGCAGCAGGGGAACGGCGATGCGGCAACCGCCCCCTGCTCGCCGCGGCAGGTGGTCCAGCAGGTCCTGGGCGTCCTCGGCCGGCAGGCGGCGGGCGCTCTCGAAGAAGGGCACCAGCCCGCAATCAACCCAGCCGGTGGCCTGGGCGATGGTCGCCATGCCGTCGGCGAAAAGGCTGGCATCGCCGCGCATCCGGTTGACGATGAAGCCGCGGATCAGCGCCGCATCCCCGGGCGCGACGACATGCTTCGTGCCCACCAGCGAGGCGATCACCCCGCCGCGGTCGATGTCGCCCACTAGCACCACGGGCGTCTCGGTCGCCCGGGCGAAGCCCATATTGGCGATGTCGCCGGCACGGAGATTGACTTCAGAGGCGCTGCCGGCCCCTTCGACCAGCACGATATCCGCCTCGGCCTGCAACCGGGAAAAACTGTCCAGGACGAAGGGCATTAGGGATGGCTTCATCGCCTGGTAGTCGCGGGCACGCGCCGTCGCATGGACGCGGCCCTGCACCACCACCTGGCTGCCGATCTCGCTTTGCGGCTTCAGCAGCACCGGGTTCATGTGGACGCTGGGGGCGACGCCGGCGGCGCGGGCCTGCAGCGCCTGGGCCCGGCCGATCTCGCCGCCATCGGCGGTGACGGCGGCGTTGTTCGACATGTTCTGCGGCTTGAACGGCCGCACCACCAGGCCGCGCCGGGTCAGCGCGCGCGCCAGCCCCGCCACCAGCAGCGACTTCCCCACCGAGGAGCCGGTGCCCTGGAACATCAGCGCCGCGCCGCGCATCGTCAGAACTCGATGCCTTCCTGGGCCTTCACCCCGGCGGCGAAATGGTGCTTGCGCGGCAGCATCTCGGTGACCAGGTCGGCGGCCTCCATCAGCGCCGGCGGCGCGTTGCGGCCGGTGACCACGACGTGGAGCATCGGCGGCCGGTCCATCAGCCCGTCGATCACCTCGGGCAAGGGCAGGTAGTGGTAGCGCAGCGCGATGCAGAGCTCGTCCAGCACCAGCATCCCCAGGCCGTCCTCGGCCTTCAGCGCCATCGCCTTGTCCCAGGCGCGGCGGCAGGCGGCGACGTCGCGCTCGCGGTCCTGGGTCTCCCAGGTGAAGCCCTCGCCCATGCTGTGCCATTCGAGGCCGGGCATGGCCTCCAGCAGCGGCCGCTCGCCGGTGCTCCAGGCGCCCTTGATGAACTGCACGACGCCGACGCGGCGGCCCCGGCCCAGCATGCGCAGCGCCAGGCCGAAGGCGGCGGTCGACTTGCCCTTGCCGGCGCCGGTATGGACCATCAGCAGGCCCTTCTCGACCGTCTTGGACGCGACCTCGGCGTCCTGCACGGCCTTGCGCTTGGCCATCTTGTCGCGATGGCGGTCGGCGTCCTCGGTCATGCGTCCCCCTTCATCACCAGCGGCAGCCCGGCCGCCACGAAATGCACATGCGCGGCCCGCGCCGCCAGCCGCTGGTTCAGCAGCCCGGCCTGGTCGCGGAAGGCGCGGGCCAGCCTGTTCTCCGGCACGATGCCCAGGCCCACCTCGTTGGCGACCAGCACGGTGGGCGCGGCGCGGCCGTCCAGCGCCGCTTCCAGGGCAGCGGTCGCCGCGGCGACGTCATGCTCGCCCAGCATCAGGTTGGTCAGCCACAACGTCAGGCAATCCACCAGCGCCGGCCGGTCGCCTGCCTGATCCAGCGCGCCCGGCAGATCCAGCGGCGCGCCGATGGTCGCCCAGCGCGCGTCCCGCCGCGCCTGGTGCTGCGCAATGCGGTCGCGCATCTCACCGTCCCAGGCCTCGGCAGTGGCGATATAGGCCCAAGGGGCGGCATGCCGCGCCACCAGCGCCTCCGCATGGCGGGACTTTCCGGAACGGGCGCCGCCGAGGACGAGAGTGAATCCCATGCCGGCGGGGGTAGAAGGAAGCACAGGCAAGGGGAAGGCCAGGGGGAATGAATTCCCCCTGGCCTTCCCCTTCTTTTTTCTGCGGTGAAAGCGGCGTCAGACCGCCTTCCGCGCCTGCCCCATGAACACGCCCACCTCGGCGCTCAGGCGTTCGGCCTCCCCGGAGAGACCCACCGCCGAGTCCCGCATCGACGTCGCGGCCTGGTCCGTCTGGCGGGCGGCCAGGCGCACCGCCTCGATGTTGCGGGCCACTTCCGCCGTGCCCTCGGCCGATTGCTGGACGCTGCGGGCGATCTCGGCGGTGGCGGCGCTCTGCTCCTCCACCGCGGCGGCGATGGCGGTGGCGACCTCGTCGGTCTCGCGCACCGTGGCGCCGATGTTGTCGATCGCCTGGATCGCCTCGGCCAGGGCCTGCTGCATGGCGCCGATCTGCTGGGTGATCTGGTCGGTCGCCTGCGCCGTCTGGTTGGCCAGGCTCTTCACCTCGCCGGCGACGACCGCGAAGCCCTTGCCGGCCTCGCCGGCGCGGGCGGCCTCGATGGTGGCATTGAGAGCAAGAAGATTGGTCTGGGCGGCGATGCCATTGATCAGCTGCACCACCTCGCCGACCTGCTGGGCGGCGCCGTTCAGCCCGGCGACCGTGCCGTTGGTCTGCTCCACCGCGCCCACCGCCGAGCGGGCGATCTGCGAGGCGCGGCCGACCTGCCGGGTGATCTCGGAAACCGAGGAGGACAGCTGGCGCGCCGCCACCGCCACGTTCTGCGAGCTCGCCTCGGCCTGGTGGGTGGCGGCGGCGGCGGCCTCGGCGCGGGCGCTGGTCTGCTCGGCGGTGCCGGACATGGCCTCGGCATTGCCCCGCAGCGCGGTCGCCGCGGTCGCGACATTGGCGATGACGCCGCCGACGCCCCGCTCGAAGCCGTCGGCGAAGGCGCCGAATTCGGCCGCCTTGGCCTCCATCACGCCGGCGCCGGCATTGAGGTCGCGGGCGGCGTTGCGGAAGCTGCCCGGCAGCCCGCGCAGCAGCACCTTCCGATAGTAGCGGCCGGAGGTGGCGGCGCGCATGGCGCCGGCGGATTCGCGGACGAAGGCGTCGGTGATGTCCAGCATGGCGTTCACCGCGCCCTGCATCCGGCCGAGCGGGCCGGGCGCGGGCAGCTCCAGGATGCGGGCCTCGAGCTCGCCCTTGGCGGCGGCCTCGCAGACTTCCGCCGCGCGCAGCATGGCGGCCTGCTGGCGGGCCAGCGCGATTCCGGTCCAGCCGGTGGCGGCCAGGGTCGCGGCGGCGGGGGCCAGCGCCACCCAGCCGGTCTCGCCCGAGGCGAGCGCCGCGACGGTGGCGACGGCGCCCAGCGCGGTCGCGGCCAGCGGCGGCCGGGGATCAGAGAGAGAAGACAAAGCGCTCATAGCTCACCCCCTGCTGGGTCAGGAGCTGCTGCAGCGCGGCGCCCCCCTGTTGCATGCCCTGCTTGCGGTCGGCGGCGGCGGCCTCGGCGCGCAGCAGCTGCTGGTAGACCGGCTGGATCTTCGCCACCTGGGCCGGGTCCGGCTTGCGGCGGTTGGAGTGGTAGCCGACCACGGTGCCGCGGGCGTCGCGGGTCGGCGTGGCATGGGCGAAGACCCAGTAGTGGCTGCCATCCGCCGAGAGGTTCAGCACATAGCCGAAGAACTCCTCGCCCTTCAGCAGGGTGTCCCAGAACAGCTTGAAGACGCAGCGCGGCATCTCCGGGTGGCGCACCAGGCTGTGCGGCGCGCCGATGACCTCCCGCGGCGTATATTTGGAAACACGCATGAAGACGTCGTTGGCGTAGAGGAGGCGGCCTTTGGGGTCCGTCTTGGTGACGATCAGTTCTTCCTCGCCGAGCGGGGCTTCCCGGCCGGTCGGGGTCACTTTTTGTCTGGACATCTGCTTGGGATGCTTTCGCGTCGTCTTTTTCTGGCGGCCGGACCTTAGGCAAAAAAATGTTAACCATTTCCTAGACCGGCCTTGCGTCCAGCCCCGCAGAGGGTTGCGCCCAGGACGATGCGTTTGACAGCGGGCGCGGCCGCCGCCTAGGACGGGGGCGATGGTCCTTCCGAAGGGAAGGTGAAAAGGGAACGCGGTTCCCGGGGGCGGCTTCGCCCCTGCAATCCGCGGCTGCCCCCGCAACTGTGTGCGGAGAGCGCCTGGCCGACACGCCACTGGGGTCGCCCCCGGGAAGGCCGGTCGGGCGCGTTCGATCCGCGAGCCAGGAGACCTGCCATCGCCAGCGGATCGTGCCACCGGGCGGGGTGCCTCGGGGCGGCAGCGGGATGCCGGGTGCGAATCCCGGCATGTCGACCCGGGCGCGCCAGGGCCCGGGCGGTCGAATGCGCCCTTTCCGGCCCGCTGCGGGCCGCCGCAACCGCGGCTGATCTCGGGGCCATCGTTTGACCGTCCGGCCAGAATTTTTTTGCACCTTGCGCAACGGTCCGGCAACCCAAGCTCGTGCATGGGCGTTTTCGCCCGCCGGCTTGGGGAAACAGCATGGGCGGAACCATCCGATTCGCGGCGCTGCTGCTGGCCGCCCTGCTGCTGGCGGGCGGCGGGCGGTGGTATGCCTATGTCACCAACAGCTCGAGCCCCTACGACGAGGTCGGCACGGCGCTGAACGGCTATATGCCGGCGGCGCTGCGCGGCTGGGGCTGCGGCAGGCTGCGCGCCAGCTTTCCGGCCGTGAACATGCCGCCGCTCGGCTGCCAGCGGCCCGACCAGCCGAACACCTGGCTGGGCGCCTGATCTTCCTGTCCGCGATGCGCGGCGGCGCCGCGCATGGCTGACCGCCCCATCCTCACCGTCTGCACCAGCTGCCGTGCCGGCCACGACCTGGCCGAGGGCCAGACGCCGCCCGGCCGCCTGCTGCACGACGCCCTGGCCGAAGCCCTGGCCACGCAGCCCGAGCCCCCGGTCGAACTGCGCGGCGCCGCCTGCATGGCCGCCTGCGCCCGCGGCTGCACCGCCGCCATCGCGGCCCCCGGCAAATGGACCTATCTGCTGGGCGAGCTCGACCGTGAAATGGCCGGCGATCTGCTGACCTATGCCAGCGCCTATGCCGCCCATGCCACGGGGGCGCTGCTGCCGTCCCGCCGGCCCGAATCGCTCCGCCGCGCGGTGATTGCCCGGCTGCCCGACTTCACACTCCCGAAGGACCCCGCCGCATGAGCGACCTGCAGAAGATCCCGGCCACCATCGTCACCGGCTTCCTCGGCGCCGGGAAGACCACGCTGGTGCGCCATTTGATGCAGCATGCCAATGGCCGCCGCATCGCCATCATCGTCAACGAGTTCGGCAGCCTCGGCATCGACGGCGACACGCTGAAGAATTGCGGCATCCCCGGCTGCGAGGAGGAGAACATCGTCGAGCTGGCCAATGGCTGCCTCTGCTGCACCGTCGCCGACGATTTCCTGCCCACCATCCAGGCGCTGATCGACCGGCCGAACCCGCCGGAGCATATCCTGATCGAGACCTCCGGCCTGGCCCTGCCCAAGCCGCTGATTAAGGCCTTCAACTGGCCCGGCATCCGCTCCCGCGTGACCGTCGATGGCGTCGTCACCGTGGTCGACGGCCCGGCGGTGGCCGAGGGCCGCTTCGCCGACGACCCGGAAGCCGTCGCGGCGCAGCGCGCCGCCGACCCGTCGCTCGACCACGACAACCCGCTGGCCGAGGTCTATGAGGACCAGATCAACGCCGCCGACCTGGTGGTGGTGAACAAGGCCGACCTGCTGGACGCGGCGGCGCTGTCCGCACTCCGCGCCCAGATCGCCACCCAGCTGCCGCGCGCGGTGAAGGTGGTGGCCACCCGCGAGGGCGCGCTGGAGCCGACTGTGCTGCTCGGCATCAACGCGGCCGCCGAGGACGACCTGGCCGCCCGCCCCTCGCACCACGATGCCGAGGATGGCGCGCATGAGCATGACGACTTCGATTCCATGCTGCTGGTGATGCCGGAATTTGCCTCCCCCGAGGCGCTGATGACCCGGCTGCAGGCGGCGGCCGAGGCGCATGACATCCTGCGCCTGAAGGGCTTCGTCCGCATTGCTGGCAAGAAGGCCCGGCTGGCGGTGCAGGGCGTCGGCCGCCGCTTCCGCCACAGCTACGACACCGATTGGGTCGACAGCCGCGAAGGCCATCTGGTCGTCATCGGCGAGACCCATATGGACCGCGAGGCCATCGCCAAGATGATTCTGGGCTAGGATCGCCGTCCCCGCCCATCGAGGCGGGGACAACGGACAAAAAAATGCATTTGGTGGTGCGCGAAAGGCGGGGGCTGGACGAGGTCGAGGGCGCGGTCGAGCTCGGCCAGGCCCCGGCCGACCTTGTCTTTTTGTCTTTTGCCGACAGCGACCTGGGCGCGGCTTCCGTCGCCTGGCAGGGGTTTTCCGCGCCGCGCCCCAGCCTGCGCCTGGCCAATCTGGCGAAGCTGGCGCATCCGATGTCGGTCGACCTCTATGCCGAGGCGACGCTGACCGAAAGTCGCTGCATCGTGGTGCGGCTGCTGGGGGGCCTGGACTACTGGCGCTACGGCGCCGAGGAAATTTCTGCTCTCGCCCGGCGCGAGGGCATTCCCCTCGCCCTGCTGCCCGGCGACGGCCGCGCCGATCCGCGACTTTCTTCTCTTTCCACCATGCCGGAAGCGATCCTGGCGCGGCTGGACGGGTTGTTCTCGGCGGGTGGCCCGGAGAATGTCGCGGCAGCGTTGCGGCTGGCGCTGCATGCGGGAGCACTCGGGCCTGATGACGGCGCCACCCCCACCCCGCTGCCGATGGCCGGCGAGCATGGGCTCGGCGCCGAGGATACCGCGCCCGACGCGATTCTGCTGTTCTACCGCTCGCATCTGCTGGCCGGCGACATCGCCCCCGTCCTGGCGCTCGCCGCGGCGCTGCGGGCGCGCGGGCTGCGGGTGCGCGGGCTTTTCGCCGCCAGCCTGAAGGATGCCGTCTGCGCCGGCTTCGTGGCGGAGCGGCTGGCCGCCTGGAAGCCCCGCGTGGTGCTGAACGCCACCGGCTTCTCCGCCCGCCAGGACGGCGTCTCGCCGCTGGAGGCCGCCGGCGCGCCGGTGCTGCAATTGCTGCTCTCCTCGGCGCCGCGGGCCTTGTGGCAGGGCTCGACCCGCGGGCTGTCGCAGACGGATCTCGCGATGCAGGTGGTGCTGCCGGAGCTCGACGGCCGCCTGCTGACCGCCGCCATCGGCTTCAAGGCCCCGACCGCCGAGATCGAAGGCCTCGGCTATGTCCCGCAATTGTCGCAACCGGATGCCGGGGGCGTGGCGCTCGCCGCCGACCGTGCGCTGGGCTGGGCGCGGCTGTCCGGCCTGGCGCGCGGCGAACGGCGGGTGGCGGTGCTGCTGTCCGACTATCCCGCGGTGGGCGGGCAGGCCGGGCATGCGGTGGGCCTCGATTC
>NZ_MLCO01000218.1 GCF_001982615.1 Teichococcus deserti
CCGCGACCCCGCCCGCCCCTTCCTGGTCGAGGCCGCCGGCGCCGAGGTCCGCGTCCTCGGCACCGCCTTCGACGTGAATATCCTGGACGACCGCCTGGAGCTCGCCGTGCAGCACGGCCAGGTGCGGCTGACCGATCCGGGCCAGGCGCCGCCGCTGGCCGCCGAGCTCGGCGCCGGGGACCGCATCAGCCTGTCGCGCGCCGCGCCCGCCTTGCGCCGCGACCGGGTCGCGCCGGCAGCGGTGGCGGCCTGGCGTGACGGCCCGGCCTTCGTCCAGGACGCGACGGTGGCCGAGGTGGTGGCCATGCTCGGCCGCTACCACCACGCCATCTTCCTGCTGCGCGATCCGGCGCTGGCCGGGCAGCGGGTTACTGGCCTCTATGACCTGGGCGACGCCGGCCGCGCGCTGCGCGCCCTGCTGCAGCCGCTGGGCGGGCGAGTGCGGCAGGTGACGCCCTTCGTCTACTGGATGACGAAAAGTTAATCTTACCATGTGAAGAAAAATCGCGGATCGGTGAAAAAAACCGCCGGCCTCGCCGTCCTCCGCCCAGAACGCAAATGCCTCGCATTTGCGATGCGAGAGGATAGCGAGCTGACCATGATGCGCATGACCAAGGGCCGCGCCGCGCGGCTGCTGGCGGGCACCGCCCTGCTGGCCACCTCCCTGCTGGCGGTTGCGGCCCCGATCGCGCCGGCGGCTGCCCAGGCGCCGGCGGCGGCGCAGCGCTTCGACATCCCGGCCCAGCCGCTGGGCAGCGCGCTGGCCGCCTTCGGTCGCCAGGCCGGGCTGCAGGTCACCGCCGAGGCCGGCGCCGTCGCCGGGCTGCAATCCCAGGCGGTCTCCGGCAGCCTGGCGCCGGAGGAGGCGCTGCGCCGCCTGCTGTCCGGCACCGGAATTTCCTGGCGCTTCGGCGGCGAGGGCACCGTGCTGCTGACCCGCCCGCCGGCCGTCTCCGGCGCGCTGGCCCTGCCGGAGGTGGCGGTGACCGCCGGCCGCCAGCGGCCCTGGAGCCCGGTCGCCGGCTACAACGCGACGCTGGCGGCCTCGGCCAGCAAGACCGACACGCCGCTGATCGAGACGCCGCAATCGGTCTCGGTCGTCACCGCCGACCAGATGCGGGCGCAGGACGCGATCAGCGTCACCGACGCCCTGGCCTATGTCCCCGGGCTGAACGCCCAGGCGCCGACCTTCAGCCGCATGGCCGACGACTTCACCATGCGCGGCTTCAACGTCGCCGACGCCTATAGCGGCATGCTGCGCGACGGGCTGCGGCTGCAGCCCAATGTCTATGGCCTGGCGCAGGAACCCTATGGCATGGAGCGGATCGAGGTGGTGCGCGGCGCCGCCTCGGTCCTCTATGGCCAGCTCAGCCCCGGCGGCCTGATCAACGCCGTCAGCAAGCGCCCGACCGAGGAGACGCTGCGCGAGATCAACATCGGCTATGGCAGCGACGACCGCCGCTTCATCTCCGGCGACTATGCCGGCAAGCTGACCGAGGACGGCGCGCTGACCTTCCGCCTGACCGGGCTGTGGCGCGATGCCGACAACTGGGTGAACCATGTCCAGGACAACCGCCGCTATATCGCGCCGGCGCTGACCTGGCGGCCGGACTCGTCGACCAGCCTGACCCTGCTCGCCAGCTACCAGCGCAGCGAGACGCAGTTCGCCGCACCCATGCCCTATGCGGCGCTGCGCAGCGGCACCGTGCCGCGCGACTTCTTCACCGGCGAGCCCGGCTTCGACCGCTTCGACACCACCGCCTACACGGCCGGCTACCTGCTGGAGCATGCCTTCAACGACCGGGTGAAATGGCGCAGCGGCGCGCGCTACTTCACCTCCAGCGGCAACTGGGACTATCTGACCTTCCTGTCGGCGACGGCCAACGGCACGGTCAATCGCGGCCTCAGCCAGCGCGAGGAGGCCTCGACCGGCTTCACCGCCGACAATTCGCTGGAGATGCGCTTCTCCACCGGCGCCGCCGAGCACACCCTGCTGGCCGGCATCGACTATTTCAACGCGCGCTACAACTCGCACCGGTATCTCAGCGGCACCGCCTTTCCGATCAACCTGTTCAATCCGGTCTATGGCCGTCTGCCGATCGTCAACCGCGCGATCGACACCGGCAGCCGCACCAATGGCGACCAGGTCGGCGTCTATCTGCAGGACCAGATCCGGCTGGGCCAGCTGGTGCTGACCTTGGGTGGCCGGCATGACTGGACCGAGCGCAAGACCACCAGCTTCCGCAACGGCGCCCAGGCCAGCCAGTCCGACGACGCCTTCACCGGCCGCGCCGGCGCCGTCTATCTCTTCGAGAACGGCTTTGCCCCTTACCTGAGCTTCAGCCAGTCCTTCGCGCCCAACATCGGCACCGACCGCCTGGGCGAGGCCTTCAGCCCGACCCGCGGCACGCAATACGAGGCCGGGCTGCGCTACCAGCCGCCGGGGACGTCCATGACCTTCTCGGCCGCGGTCTATGAGCTGACCCAGAAGGACGTGCTGACCACCGACCTGCAGGCGCCCACCTTCCAGGTGCAGACCGGCGAGGTCCGCGCCCGCGGCATCGAGCTGGAGGCCAAGGGCAACTGGGGTCCCTTCGGCTTCGTCGCCTCCTACGCCTATACCGATGCGCGGGCGGTGAAGAGCAACCAGGCGGCGCAGCTCGGCCAGCGCCTGGCGCTGACGCCCTACAACACCGCCGGCCTCTGGGTGGACTACGCCGCCGACGGGCTCGGCATCCGCGGGCTGAAGATCGGCGGCGGCGTGCGCTATGTCGGCAGCGCCAATATCCCGGGCTTCGACCGCGACGTGCCCGACTATGTGCTGGTCGACGCCATGGCGCGCTACGAGCTCGACCGGCTGCTGCCGCAGCTGCCCGGCACGGCGCTGACGGTGAATGCCCACAACATCTTCGGCGAGAATTATTTTGTCTGTGCCGGCGCCTCGAACGGCTGCCGCTATGGCGCGCCGCGCACCTTCCTGGCCAGCCTCAGCTACCGCTGGTGATCGGACGCCGCGCGCTGCTGGGGGGGCTCGGCGCCCTGGCAGTTCCGCATCCGGCCGGGGCGGCGACGCCCCGGCTGGCCTCGCTCGACCTGGCGCTGACCGAGGCGCTGCTGACGCTCGGCGTCACGCCGCTGGCCGTCGCCAACCTTCCTCTGTACCGCAGGCTGGTCGGCGATCCGGTCCTGCCCGAGGGCGTCATCGAGCTCGGCCCGCAGCAGGAGCCGAACCTGGAGCTGCTGCAGGCGCTGCGCCCCGACCGCATCCTGGCCGCCGACTGGCAGGCCGGCGGGCTGCGCCGGGTTTCTTCCAGTTTTTCCACCTCTTTCCTGTCGGTCTTCGCGGCTGACGGTGACGCACTGGCCCAGGCAGCGCGGCTATTGCGCGCCGTCGCAACGCTGTCCGGCACCGATGCCGAGCCCATCATCGCCGAGGCCACCACCGGCATCGCGGACGCCGCCCTATCGGTCCAGGGCCTCGACGACCGCCCCGTCCTGCTGTTCCGCCTGATGGAGGATGCCCGCAACATGGCCGTCTTCGGCAGCCGCGGCATGCCGGGCGGCGTGCTGGCGCGGCTCGGGCTGCGCAACGCCTGGCAGGGGCGGCAGAACGCCGCCGGCGTCGCCTCCGCCGGGATCGAGGCGCTGGCGTCGATGCCCGAGGCCCGGCTCATCCATTTCGACCGCGGCGCCGAAACCGCTCGCGCCCTGTCGCGCCTGGAGGTCAGCCGCTTCTGGCAGGCCCTGCCGGCGCTGCGCCAGGGCCGGATCGCCGCCATGCCGGTGATCTATCCGAATGGCGGCCTGGCCTCGGCCGGGCGCCTGGCGCGGCAGATCGCCGCCCGCCTGCCGGAGCTCGCCCGCCATGGCTAGCCGTTTCTTTGTCCTGTTGTTCGTCAGCCTGGTCGGTGCCGGCGCGCTCTTCGCCCGCGGCGCGCTGCCGTTGCTGGGCGGTGACGAATTGAAGGAAATCCTGTTCTTTCATGCGGCCTTGCCGCGGCTGTGCATGGCGCTGCTGGCCGGGGCCGCTCTGGGCCTGGCCGGGCTGCTGTTCCAGCAGGTGCTGCGCAACCCGCTGGCCGAGCCCGGCACACTGGGGATTTTCGCCGGCGCCCGGCTGGCGCTGGGCCTGGCGACACTGGGGGCGCCCGGGCTGCTGGAATGGGGTCAGGGGAGCATCGCCTTGGCCGGGGCCGGCGGCGCCGTCGGGCTGGTGCTGCTGCTGGCCGCCCGCCGCGGCTTCGCGCCGCTGCCGGTCATCCTGGCCGGCCTCGCCCTCGGCCTGGCGCTGGAGGCGCTGAACAAGGCGCTGCTGCTGCTGCATTACGAGGCGCTGTCCGACCTCGCCCTCAGCCAGGCCGGCGGCCTCGGCCAGATCAGTTTTCTTCCGGTTTTTTCCATCGCTCCTTGGATCGCGGCGCTGGCGGCGGCCGCCTTCCTGCTGCGCCGACCGCTGGCCCTGCTGACACTGGAGGATGACGGCGCCCGCAGCCTCGGCCTGCCGCTGCCCGCCGTGCGACTGGCGGGGCTGGCCATCGCCACCGGCCTGGCGGCGACGGTGGCGGCGACGCTGGGCGGCATCGCCGGCATCGGCCTGGCGGCCCCGGCTTTGGCGCGGGCGGGCGGGCTGCGGCGCTTCCCGGCGCTGATGGCGGGGTCTGCCCTGCTCGGCGCCGGGCTGCTGGCGCTGACCGACCAGGCGCTGCTGGCCCTTGCCGGGCCTGGCCTGCCGGCCGGGACGCTGACGACGCTGCTGACCGCGCCGCTGCTGCTGTGGCTGCTGCGCCGGATGAAGGGCGGCGGCGGCCGTGCCTCCATCCCCGCGAGCCGCGCCACGCACCCGGCCGGGCCGCTGCTGCTCGGCCTGGCGCTGGCCTTGACGGCGGTTCTGGCCCTGGCCCTGACGCTCGGGCCGACCGCGACAGGCGGCTGGTCCTTCGAACTGACAGACATGCTGGAATGGCGCGGGCCGCGGGTGCTGGCGGCGCTCTCGGCCGGCGCCATGCTGGCGGTCGCCGGGCTGGTCATCCAGCGCCTGACCGGCAATCCCATGGCCAGCCCGGAGCTGCTGGGCCTTTCCGCCGGCGCGGGTCTCGCCCTGCTGCTGGCGGGGCTGCTGGGCCTGGCGCCGGGGCGCGGCGCCATGATCGCCCTGGCCGCTGCCGGGGCGCTGGCGGTGCTGGCGCTGATGCTGCGGCTGCAGCGCCGCGCCGGTCCCACCGGCATGCTGCTGGCCGGCCTGGCGCTGACCGGGCTGCTGGGGGCTGCCGGCGGGCTGCTGCTGCTGACCGGCGATCCCCGGCTGCTGCCGCTGCTGGGCTGGCTGGCGGGCTCCACCTATGCGGTCACCGCAGCCGAGGCCTGGACCGCCTTCGCCCTGGCCGCGATCCTGCTGCCGCTGTCCGGGCTGGCGGTGCGCTGGCTGTCCATCCTGCCGCTGGGGGTGCCCACCGGCACGGCGCTGGGCCTGCCCTGGACCCGGCTGCGGCCGCTGCTGCTGGGGCTGGCGGCGCTGCTGACCGGGGCGGCCACCCTGCTGGTCGGGCCGCTGAGCTTCGTCGGCTTGATGGCGCCGCATCTCTGCCGGATGATCGGGCTGCGCGGCACCGCGGCGCCGCTGGCGGGTGCCGCCCTGTCGGGGGCGCTGGTGATGACCCTGGCCGACTGGCTGGGCCGCAGCCTGGCTTTCCCCTGGCAGTTGCCGGCGGGGCTGGTGGCGACCCTGCTGGGCAGCGCCTATCTGTTGGGATGGATGCTGCGGCGATGATTCCCTCCCCCTTGACCGCGCTGCTGCAGGGGCCGCTGGCGCCCTATTCGCAGAAGCTTTTTTTCGAGGCTGGGGAAGGGTCGGAACCCGCGGCGCGGCTGCTCGAGCCCGGCGGGCTCGGTGGCGTTCTGGCGCGCTTCGCCGCCCGCTACCCGGCGCCGGCCGATCCGCGCGCGGTGGCCTCGCTGTGGTCGAAGTATCATTTCTCCACCTGGCTGGTGCCGGCGCTGGCGGCGAACCTGCTGCTGGACACCGATCTGCCGGTCGCCCTCGACGAGGCCGGGCTGCGGCTGGCGGCAGACGGCGCGACCATCGGGATCGAGGTCGCTGACCCCGGCGCGCCGGTGGGCACCGACCGATTCGCCCGCATCGTCGACGGCCACCTGGCGCCGCTGATCGAGGAACTGGCAAAGGCCTCGGGCGCGGCGCCGCGGGTCTTCTGGGGCAATGCCGGGGCGCTGATGGAGCTGGCCCTGACCCGCCTGCGCGGAGGCTTTCCCGCCAGCCCCGGCCTCGACGCGCTGGCGGCGTTGCTGGCGGCGAAGCTGGATGCCGCCGGACGCCCCAACCCGCTGCATGCGCCGATCCGCTACACGCCCGAGCGCAAGCGCCGCGTCTGCTGCCTGCGCTACCCGATCCGGGACCTGGGCTTCTGCGGCACCTGCCCGCTGACCGAACCGGCCCGCGCACGGCTTCTCGCCGGCGGCGCCTAGCGCCCGAGATGGCCCACCAGCGCCTGGAACATCTGCGGACGGCGACACGACGGCCGAGCGCCGCCTCACTCCAGCGCGATCTTCCCCTCCCCCAGCACCGCCTTGTAGCGCTCGATCTCCAGCGCCACGAAGTCGCGGAACTCGGCGGTGCGGCGGGTGGCGGGCAGCGAGCCGCCTTCCTCGATCACCTTGATCATCGCCGGCGCCTGCATGGCGCGGTCGCTCGCCGCCACCAGCCGGTCGACGATCGGCTGCGACAGGCCCGGGGGCGCGAAGACGCCGACCCAGCTCATCGCGTCGATCTCGCCATAGCCGAGCTCCTGCAGCGTCGGCAGGTCCGGGTAGCGGGCGATGCGGGCCAGGGTGCCTGCGGCCAGCGGGCGCAGCTTGCCGTCGGCGATCTGGGGGGCCACCGCGCTGACGCCATCGATGGTCATGCTGACGCGGCCGGCCAGCAGGTCGGCCATGGCCGGCGCGCTGCCGCGATAGGGGACATGGGTCAGCTCCACCCCCGCCTTCTGCGCCAGCGTCGCGCAGGCCAGGTGGTGCACCGAGCCGATGCCGGCCGAGGAATAGGTGACGCTGCCCGGGTTCTTCTTCGCCGCCTCGATCAGCTGCCCGACGCTGGTGAAGGGCGAGCTCGCGGGCACGACCAGCAGATGCGGGTGGACGGCGATCTGGGCGATCGGGGTGAGGTCGCGCAGCGGATCATAGGGAAGATTGCTGAACAGCGCTGCCGCCACCGCGTTCGGCGTCGAATGACCGAAGAGCAGCACCGAGCCGTCGGCGGCCGACTTCGCCACCGCGTTGGCGGCGATGGTGCCCGAGGCGCCGGAGCGGCTCTCGATGACGAAGGGCTGGCCGAGCTCGGCGGCATATTGCTCGGCCACGGCGCGGGCGACGATGTCGGTGAAGCCGCCGGGGGCGAAGCCCACCATCATGCGAACCGGCCGGCTGGGCCAGGTGGCGCCTGGGCTCGTCCCCTGGGCCTGAGCCGGACGGGCGGCCAGGCCGGCAAGGAGGGGAAGGCCCAGAAGGCGGCGGGGAAGGGTCATCATGGCAGGGATCTCCGGTCCCCGCGAGGCTAGCGCCAGCCCGGCCGCGCAACCACCGGGCGAAGCCCGGGAATCATGCGCCGCCAGCCATGCCCTGCCCGGCGGAGGGGCAGGCGGCGCCCAAGGGTTGAGCGGCAGCCTCGTCGAGCAGGCGGCGGGCCAGGCCGGCCATCTCGCGCTCCAGCCCCAGATCGCTGCGCCCGGCGGCGGCGACGGCCTGCAATTCGGTGGTCAGGGCTTCGCGCAGGGCGGGCTGGCGCATCAGGGCGGCGACCAGGCGCAGCGCCAGATGGGCTGCGGCCTCGGGCCGGCTGCGATCCAGCTCATCCCAGACATCGCTCATGCCGTTTGGTTCCCCCTTCTTGACGTTAAGAGGGTTTACGACGCCAGCGCCGTCAAAATTCCCGATGCGCGGAACGATCTTTCCGGATTCCGCCAAAGGCACATCAATCAGCCAGGATGACGGGGCGGGGTGGATTCATTCCGCCCGCGGCTCGGGACCCGCGGCGCGCTGTCGCTGCAGCAGGATGTCGCGCACGGCCAGGCCGGTGTTGGTCAGCATCCAGTTGCGGTTGAGCAGGCCGGCGGCGACCAGGCGATCGGCAACGGCCAGGCCGATCACCTCGCTGATGACAGCATCGGCATGCCTCGGGTCGAGCCGCTGCGCCAGGGCATCGGCCTTGTTCCGGTTCACCATAGGCTAGGCTCCGCGCGTCAGCTCGGCTGAAGGACTCGTGCCAGCGGCTGCGGCGACGGCGTCGGCGGAAAGCGGCGCGACGGCGCGGGACCGCAGGCCCCTGCTCCGTGCGGAATGATCCACAAGAACTGTTTCCGCCTTCTTTTTGGAGGGGCGCCGGATCCGCAGGGTTGTGCCTGCGGGACGACAGAAAACCGCGAGCGACCCTGTTCTGCTGTGCGCTGCGGCCCGCGCGTGATCATCCATCGCAAAACACGCTATTTGGATCGTTTTTTCGACACTCATTCCTGTGTTGTTTGCATGCTCGACCGGCCGTCAGCAAGGCCGTTCCTGGGGCACGAAACCGTCAGCGCCTGCTTTGTGACAGGCGCGCCACACCCGCGCCGGTGGCAGTGCCCTCCCCAAACAGCAACCGCGCCGGGCGAGGCCCGACGCGGTTGCCGATCCTCCCAGGCAGCGGGACTTAGCCGCGGATGCTGCCCGGGCCCGTGCCCGGCCCGCCGAAGGCCGAGGCCGCATTGCCCACCACCAGCGGCAGGCCGGCGCCGCGCGCTTGGCTGGTCGCCACCGGCGCCGCGGCGACGGCGGGGGTGGAGGCGCCGGCCGAATTGCCGACCCGCAGCGGCAGGCGGGCATCGGCGCTCTGCGTCACCGGCATCGCATAGGCGAAGGGGCTGCCCACGGCCGAGGCATTGTTGGTGTTCTCGTAGAGGTCGGCGGCGCTCGCCAGGCCCGGGGCGATGGCCAGGCCGGCAGCAACCAGAAGGGCAGAGATCTTGGTCATGGTCGTCATCCTCATTCGCGGTGTGGAGCAGGGCCTGCCCTGCGGTTGACCAGAGAATGGCGTGCCGACCGATCAATAGGAAACGCTCAATCCTGATGGCTATCATCAGCCAGAATGATGCAACCCGAACCGGTCAGCGAAAATCGCGGCTGCGCGGCAGGCGGGCGCCATCCGGCCCGCGGCGGCGCGGCGGGTGCTCGGGGGGACCGCCGGAGCGCACCTCGTCGCCCGGGCCCAGGTTGCGGTCGGCCCAGCCGGGATCCCAGCTCCGGGTGCCGTCGGCGGTCTCGCCCAGCATCAGCTGATCCAGCAGCGCCGTGCGGTCCTCCAGCCGGCTGGCCAGCAGGTGGATGATCGGCACGGCGGAATGGGCGTCCTCGCGCTCCACCCTGCCTTCGGCCAGCAGCAGCCGGCTGCCCACCAGCGCCGCCCGGTCGCGCGCCGCGACATCGGTGTAGACGACCAGGTTGGCCTCGCCATGCTCGTCCTCGAGCGTCAGGAAGATGATTCCCTTGGCCGAGCCCGGGCGCTGCCGCATCAGCACCAGCCCCGCGATGCGCAGGCGGCTGCCGTGCCGGGCCGCCTTCAGCGCCCGCATGTCGGCGCAGCCCTGGGCCTGCAGCGCCGGGCGCAGCAGCGCCAGCGGATGGCGCCGCAAGGTCAGGCCGGTGGCGACGTAGTCCTCGACGATGGCCTCGCCCTCATCCTCCTCCGGCAGGGGGGATTGCGGCTCGGGCAGCAGCGGCGCCTCGCCGGACAGCACGCCGCCGGCATGGGCGGCGCGGAACAGCGGCAATTCCCCCGGCCCGCTGCCGACGCCGCGCGCATCCCAGGCGGCGCGCCGCCGCCCGGCGCCGACATTGGCAAAGCCGTCGGCCCCGGCCAGCGCCACCAGCGCGGCGCGGTTGAGGCCGGCGCGCCAGGCCAGCTCCTCGACGCTGGCGAAGGGGGCGCCGTTGCGCGCCTGGCGGGCGTCGAGGATGCGCGCCGCATCCGCCTCCGCCAGGCCGCGCACCAGCCGCAGCCCGAGCCGCAGCGCCAGCCCGTCGCGGCTTGCCGGCGCCCGCTCCATCGCGCAGTCCCAGAGGCTGGCATTGACGTCGACGGGGCGGGTCTGCACGCCGTGCTCGCGCGCGTCGCGGATGATCTGGGCGGGGGCGTAGAAGCCCATCGGCTGGCTGTTCAGCAGGGCGCAGGCGAAGATGCCGGGATGGTGGCACTTCATCCAGGCCGAGGCATAGACCAGCTTGGCGAAGCTCGCCGCATGGCTCTCGGGGAAGCCGTAGGAGCTGAAGCCGCGGATCTGCTCGAAGACGCGCAGGGCGAAGTCTTCCTCGTAGCCGCGCCCGACCATGCCGCCGACCAGCTTCTCGCGATAGCTGTCGATGCGGCCATCGGCGCGGAAGGTCGCCATGGAGCGGCGCAGCTGGTCGGCTTCCTCGGGCGTGAAGCCGGCGGCGACGATGGCCAGGCGCATCGCCTGCTCCTGGAACAGCGGCACGCCTTCCGTCCTGCGCAGGACATTGAAGATCTCTTGCTGGTTGCCGCCCTTCGGCCCCGGATAGGTGACCTTCTCCAGCCCCTGCCGCCGGCGCAGATAGGGATGCACCATGTCGCCCTGGATCGGCCCGGGGCGGACGATCGCCACCTGCACCACCAGGTCGTAGAACTTCTTGGGCTTCAGCCGCGGCAGCATGTTCATCTGCGCCCGGCTTTCCACCTGGAAGACGCCCAGGCTGTCGGCCTGCTGCAGCATGCCATAGGTCTGCGGGCATTCCTTCGGCAGGCTGGCGAGATCGAGATCCCGCCCGTGATGCCGCCGCAGCAGGTCGAAGCCGCGGCGCAGGCAGGACAGCATGCCGAGGCCCAGCACATCGACCTTCAGGATGCCCAGCGCGTCGATGTCGTCCTTGTCCCATTCAAGGACGGTGCGGTCCTGCATCGCCGCCTTGCCGACCACGGCCAGCCGCACCAGCGGCCCGCGGGTGATGACGAAGCCGCCGACATGGGTCGCGGTGTGGCGCGGGAAATCCAGCAGCTCCTCGGCCAGCCGCAGCGTCATCGCCAGCCGCGGATCGGCGAGGTCGAGTTTCTCTTCCGTCGCCAGCTCCGCCATCGAGCGCTCCCGCCCCGGACCCCAGCTGGCCTTGGCCAGGCGTGCGGTGACATCCTCGCTCAGCCCCATGGCGCGGCCGGTCTCGCGGATGGCGCTGCGCGCGCGATAGCGGATCAGCGTGGCGCAGATCGCCGCGCGGTCGCGGCCATAGCGCGCGTAGAGATGCTGGATCACCTCCTCCCGCCGCTCATGCTCGAAGTCGATGTCGATGTCGGGCGGCTCGCCGCGCGAGGCGGAGACGAAGCGCTCGAACAGCAGGTCATGCTCGGCCGGGTCGATGGCGGTGATGCCCAGCACGTAGCAGACCGCCGAATTGGCCGCCGAGCCGCGCCCCTGGCACAGGATCGGCGGCGTCAGGCCGCGGGCGAAGCGGACGATCTCATGCACCGTCAGGAAATAGGGCGCGTAGCCGAGCTCGCCGATCAGCCGCAGCTCATGCGCCAGCCGGCCGCGCAGGTCGTCGGTGACGCCGCCGGGCCAGCGCGCGGCGACCGCCGCCTCGACGCGGCGCGCCAGGCTCTGCTGCGCGTCCAGCCCGTCATCCAGCACCTCGTCCGGATATTCGTAGCGCAGCTGGTCGAGCGAGAAGCCGCGCGTCGCCTGGAACAACTCCACCGTCGCCGCGATGGCGCGCGGATGCCGGGCGAAAAGCCGCGCCATGGCGGCGGGGGATTTCAGCCGGCGCTCGGCATTGGGCTCGGCGGCCAGGCCCAGCGCGTCGACGGTGGTGCGCAGCCGGATGGCGGTCAGCAGGTCGGCCAGCGGCCGCCGCCCGGCCGCGTGGTAGCGGATGTCGTTGCCGGCCAGCAGCCGCGCCCCGGCGCCCTCGGCCAGGGCGGCGAGGCGGTCCAGCCGCTCGGCATCGTCGCCGGCGAAAGGGCAGCTGGCGTAGAGGAACAGCGGCATGACCAGGCGGCGGCGCAGCGCGCGGGCCACCAGCTTCAGCCGCCGCGCGAAGGCCTCGTCCGGATCGGCCGGCGGCACCGCGGCCAGGGCCCAGCCGCCGGGTTCTTCCCCCGCGGCGGCGACCATCTGCTCCAGGGTGATCCAGCATTCGCCCTTCGGCGCCGCCATCCGCCCGGCCGAGAGCAGCGCGGTCAGCGCGCCATAACCCGCCCGGTCGGCCGGCCAGGCCAGCCATTCGCTGCCATCCAGCAGCCGCAGCCGGCAGCCGGGCATGAAGCCGATTGCCTGCTTCTCGGAGACCTCCCTGGCCGCGACATGGCCGCGCACCACGCCGGGCAGCCCGTTCAGGTCGCAGAGGCCGATGCCGGGATGGCCATAGGCGGCGGCGGTCGCCACCAGCTCGTCCGGATGCGAGGCGCCGTCGAGGAAGGAAAAATTCGAGCGCGCCGCGACCTCCACATAGGTCACGGCAGATGCCCGTGCAGCAGCCAGCGCCCGCCGGCGCGGCAGAGCCAGAGCCGCTCGCCCGAGGCCAGCTCGACCCGGTGATAGTCGCGTGGGGGGGTGTCGGGCGGGGCGCGCCACCATTCGGGCTCGCGCCGCATCGGGCCCTGCCGCGCCACCACCGCCTGCAGCCCGCCGCGCCAGGGCAGGTGCAGCGGCAACTCGGGCGGCAGGTCCGCGGGAAGGTCAAGC
>NZ_MLCO01000219.1 GCF_001982615.1 Teichococcus deserti
GCGCCGGCGCCGGGCGCGGCGGTGCCGGTGGCGGGTTCACTGGCGCCGGCGGCGCGGCGGAAGGCCGGCCCGGCGGCGTGACGGAAGGCGGCGTCGGCGGTGCCACCGCCGGCGGCGCCGGCGCCGGCGCGGCGGGCGACCGCGGCGCCTCGCCGCCCGGGCGACGCTGCGGTTGCGGCGGCGCGGCCGGCGGCGGCGCGTCGACCGAAGCCGGCAGCACGACGATGGTCACGCTGCGCGCCTCGCGGTTCGGCGTGCGGCTGCTGAAGCCCGGATTGCGCGCCTCGGCGCGGATGCGGCCGCGCTCGATGCCCTGGCCGACCGAGAGCAGCTCCGACACCTCGCGCGCCCGGCGGGCGGCCAGCTGGGTGCTGGTTGCCTGCCCGCCCTCGCGCACCGCATGGCCGAGCACGCAGAGGTTGCGCGCCGGATTGGCGCGGGCCAGCGCCGCGGCGGCGGCGACCGGGGTGCGCGCCGCCTCGCTGGGCCGGGCGCTGCGCGGCGCGAAGGGGATCTCGAAGACATCGTCCTCGAGCCGCTCGGCGCCGATGCAGTTGAAGGGCCGCGGCTGGGCCTGGGCTTCGCCGCCCAGCAGCGGCAGCGCCAGCAGGGGGGCGAGGAGGAGGAGGCGGCTCATGTGGCGGCGAGCAGCCCGGCCTCGGCCAGCCGCGTCAGCAGCGCCGCCGCATCCACCGCCGGATGCGCCTGGCGCAGCTCGGCCTCGGTGCCGTCGGGACGGGCCAGCAGCCAGTTCGCCGCCTCGGCCTCGGCGGGCGCCAGCGACAGCGCGCCGGCGGGGGCCTTCACCACCCATTCGGCGCCGCGCCGCACCGCCTTGGCGCCCGGCGTGACGACGCGGAAGGCCGCGCCCTCGGCATCGCTGCCCTCGCCGGCCGAAGGCGCGGCCAGGCCGCGCGCCGCCAACAGGTCGTTGCCGCCGCGGCGATAGCGATAATCGGCCACGAACTTGGCCAGAACTTCCATGACCTTGGGATCCCGCGTCAGCTCGGAAAGGCGCTGCCCGAGCTGGGCAGCGCGGCTGGTCAACGCGAAGCGGGCGGCGGCGGTTCCATCCTGGCGCGGCAGCGGCTTGCGGAACTCGGTCTCGTAGAGCACGCGCTCCACCAGCATGTTCAGCAGGTCCATGCCCATCGGGGCGTGCACGCCATAGGCGATATGGACCGAGGCCGGCGCCTCGGCCAGGGCGTCATGGTACCAGCCGCGCGGCAGGTACAGCAGGTCGCCGGGCTTCAGGGTGACCTTGCCGCGCAGCTTGCCCTTCGCCTGGTCGTGATGCGCCTGGCCCAGGCTGCGGAACACCGGATGCGGGATCGGCCATTCGGCGCGGCCTTCCCAGATGTTCCAGGTCTTCTCGCCCTCGACCTGCACCGCCCAGACGTCATGCGTGTCGAAATGGCTGGGGAAGGCCTTGTGGCTCTGCCAGGAGATGTAGACGTTGCCCTGCGCCTTGCCGAGCCCGGCCTCCTCCAGCGCGTCGGAGACCGAGGCCAGGCCCGGGGTCAGGCTGTCGACGTCGTTCATCACCACCGAGGCGCCGCGCCCGATCCACTGGCCGACCATGCGCGCGTCGGGCTGCAGGGTCTGCGCATTGTCGCGGCTGGTGGCGCGGGTGCAGTACTGCTCTGCCGGCACGGCATTGCCGTCCATCACCAGCTTCAGCGACTGGCTGGACCAGATATGGGTCTGGTCCAGCAGCCGGTTGATCTGCCGCCACGACAGCACGGAGGCGAACTTGGCCGCCCCGCCCTGGACATGCAGGGGCTGCTTGTCGTGATACTCGGCAAAGAACTGCTCCGGCGTCATCGGAGCGAGGAGGTCGGCGAGCGTGCGGATCATGCGCGCAGCTTAGCCCTGCCTTCGCGCCGTGGTCACCAGGGGAAAACCGCCCTTTGGCGAAAGCGGCCAAATGATGGCCAATTGACGCTGAATTTTTATGCAAATTGCACCGTAGCTTGGCACGCTCCCGCTTGCGCCGGCCGCGCCCCGGGCCGATTTTCCGGCCAGCCTGCCAGCCCAGTCTGCCAGTCAGGTTCGATGGAGGAAGAAGTCATGCCCGAAGGCCAGATCCGCGAAGGCGGCCTGCGCGCCGAATTGCTGCGCACCGCCGCGGATGCCCTGCAGCGCCAGGCGCCGGGGCTGCCGCCCGCCGCGACCACCCTGCTGCAGCGCCTGGCCGACGGCCTGCCTGCCGCCGAACTCGCCGCCGAGCCGCCGGAGCGCCTCGCCGCCGCCGCCGCCAGCCTCTTCTCGCTCGCCGAGAACCGGACGCCCGGCCAGGCCAGCATCCGGCTGCGCCCCCCCGGCCCCGGCCGCGGCGCCGTGGCGGTCGCCGAGATCGTCACCGACGACATGCCCTTCCTGGTCGACAGCGTGCTGGCGGCCCTGACCCTCTCGGGCCGCACCGCGCGCCGCCTGCTGCACCCCGTCGTCCGGGTGAAGCGCGACGCCGCCGGCCATCTGCAGGGCTTCGACCCCTCGGGCGCGGCCGAGAGCATGATGCATCTCGAGATCGCCCCCTCCAACGCGCGGCTGCTGTCGGAGACCGCCGGCGGCGCCGAAGGCTGGGCCGCGACCGAGGAGGCGCTGCAGCGCGCCATGGCCGATGTCCGCCTGGCCGTCGCCGACTTCCCCGCCGTGCTCGACCGGCTGAAGCAGGCCGAGGCCGAGATCGCCCGGGGCCCGAATGGCGGCCCCGACAGCGAGGCCGGCCAGGCCTTCCTGCGCTGGATGGCGGAGGAGAATTTTGTGTTCCTGGGCCATCGCGTCATCCGCTTCGCCGACAGCGGCGACAGCGCTGAGGACGGGCTCGGCCTGCTGCGCGACGCCAATGTTCCCGTCTTCGACGCGCTGCGCGACCTCTCGGCCATCCCGGCCAATGTGCGGCAGTCGCTGCTGGGCGGCGGCGTGCTGTCCATCGCCAAGGCCAATATGCGCGCCCGCGTCCACCGCCCGGCGCATGCCGACGTGGTCGCCACCAAGATCTTCGGCGCCGACGGCGCGGTCGAGGGCGTGCGGCTCTTCGTCGGCCTCTTCGCCGCCTCGGCCTACAACCGCAACCCGCGCAGCATCCCCTGGCTGACCGCCAAGGTCGCCCGCATCCTGGACCGCGACGGGGTCGCGCCCGACAGCCATGACGGCCGCGCGCTGCGCAACATCCTCGACACCTGGCCGCGCGACGAGCTGTTCCAGGCCGACGAGGACGCCATCCTCTCCGGCGCCCGCCGCGCCCTCGACCTCTTCATCCGGCCGCGCCCGGCGCTCTACATCCGCCGCGATCCCTTCGAGCGCTTCGTCTCCGCCATCGCCTGGCTGCCGCGCGACAGCTTCGACACCCGGCTGCGCGAGAAGCTGGGCGGCATGCTGGCCCGCGCCTTCGACGGCCGGCTCTCCGCCTTCCACATCGCCCTCGGCGACACGCCGCTGGCCCGTGTCCACTACATCATCGGCACCGTCCCCGGCGCCGTCGGCACGGTCGACGACGACGCGCTGGAAGCCGCCGTCGCCCAGGCCGCCCGCCCCTTCGCCGACCGGCTGGGCGAGGCGCTGACCGCCGAGATGGGCGAGGCCCGCGCCGCCGCCGCCCTGTCGCGCTGGGCCGACGCCTTCCCCGCCGCCTATGCCGAGCAGACCAGCGCCGGCACCGCCGTGGCCGACCTGCAGATGGTCGAGGAGGCGCTGTCCGCCGGCCGCCCCGCCGCCCGGCTCGAGCGCGCGCCCGGCGCCGCCCGCACCGCGCTGACGCTGCGCCTGGCCCATGCCGGCGGCCCGCTGCCGCTGGCCGACGCGCTGCCGCTGTTCGAGAGCCTGGATCTGCGCGCCATCGAGGAGCAGCCCTTCCACCTGAGGGAAGTGACCGGCGGCACCCGCGCGGTGCTGCATATCTACACGCTGGAATCCGGCACCGCCCTGGGGGAGGCCCGCTTCCCCGCGCTGCTCGAGGCGCTGGAGGCGCTGCAGACCGGCCGCGCCGAGGTCGATGGCTTCAACCGCCTGGTACCGCGGGCCGGCCTGACCTGGCGCGAGGCCTGGCTGCTGCGCGCCCTGTTCCGCTGGCTGAAGCAGGTCGGCTTCCCCTTCGCGCAAGGGTCGGTCGAGGCGGCGCTGACCGGCCAGCCGCAGGCCGCCCGCCTGCTGGTCGACCTGTTCAACGCCCGCTTCGACCCGGCCGCCGCCAGCGGCGCCGGCGTGGTTGCCGCCGAGCGGCTGGAGGGCGACTGGGCCGCGCTGATGGACGCCGTCGAGGACCCGGATGCCGACCGCATCCTGGCGCGGCTGCGCACCGCGCTGGACGCCCTGCTGCGCACCAACTTCTTCCAGGACAAGCCCTATCTCTCGCTGAAGTTCGAGAGCGCGCGGGCCGGCGACATGCCGCAGCCGCGCCCCTGGCGCGAGATTTTTGTTCACGCGCCCCACATGGAAGGCTGCCATCTGCGCGCCGGCCCGGTGGCGCGCGGCGGCATCCGCTGGTCCGACCGCAAGGAAGACTTCCGCACCGAGATCCTGGGCCTGATGAAGGCGCAGCGGCTGAAGAACGTCGTCATCGTGCCGACCGGCGCCAAGGGCGGCTTCGTGCTGAAGGGCGCCGTGCCGCCGGCCACCGACCGCGAGGCCTTCATGGCCACCGGCATCGCCGCCTACAAGACGCTGATCCGCGGCATGCTGGACATCACCGACAACCTGCAGGGCGAGACGGTGCTGCCCCCCGCCCATGTCGTCCGCCGCGACGGCGACGATCCCTACATCGTCGCCGCCGCCGACAAGGGCACGGCGACCTTCAGTGACATCGCCAACGGCCTGGCCAAGGAATACGGCTTCTGGCTGGACGACGCCTTCGCCTCGGGCGGCAGCCAGGGCTATGACCACAAGGCCATGGGCATCACCGCCAAGGGCGCCTGGGTCATGATCGCGCGCCATTTCTCGGAATTCGGCCACGACATCCAGGCGGAGCCCTTCACGGTCACCGGCGTCGGCGACATGTCCGGCGACGTCTTCGGCAACGGGTTGCTGGTGTCGAAGCAGACCAAGCTGCTCGCCGCCTTCGACCACCGCCACATCTTCATCGACCCGACGCCCGACCCGGCCGCCTCCTATGCCGAGCGCGCCCGGGTCTTCGCCCTGCCGCGCTCCTCCTGGCTCGACTACGACGCCAAGCTGATCAGCCAGGGCGGCGGCGTCTATCCGCGCAATGCCCGCACCATCCCGCTCTCGGCGGAGGCGCGCGCGATGCTCGGGATCGAGGTGGAGAAGCCCGACCCGGCGACGGTGATGAAGGCCATCCTGCGCGCCAAGGTGGACCTGCTCTACTTCGGCGGCATCGGCACCTACATCAAGGCGTCGACCGAGTCCCAGGCCGAGGCCGGCGACCGCGCCAACGACGCCATCCGCGTCGACGGCCGCGAGATCCGCGCCCGCATCATCGGCGAGGGCGCCAATCTGGGCGTCACCCAGGCCGGCCGCATCGAGGCCGCGCGCCTCGGCGCTGACGGCGCCGGCGTCCGCCTGAACACCGACGCGCTGGACAACTCGGCCGGCGTCTCCACCTCCGACCACGAGGTGAACATCAAGATCCTGCTGGCCGACGCGCTCGCCGCCGGTGCCCTGACCGAGCGCCAGCGCGAAGGCCTGCTGCGCGAGATGACCGAGGAGGTCGGCGCCCTCGTGCTGCGCGACAACACCGAGCAGTCGCTGGCCGTCTCGCTTGAAGCGGAATCCGGCGCCGAGGCCCTGCCCGCCCAGGCCGCGCTGATGGTCCGGCTTGAGGCCAGCGGCCTGCTGGACCGCGCCGTTGCCGGCCTGCCCGATGCTGAGGGCATGGCCAGCCGCATCGCCGCCCAGCAGAAGCTGACCCGGCCGGAGCTGACCGCGCTGCTGCCCTTCGCCAAGCTGTGGCTGGCCGAGGCCATCGAGCACAGCAGCCTGCCCGACGACCCGGCGCTGCTGCCGCTGCTGGAGGCCTACTTCCCCAGCCAGCTGCGGCGTGACTACGCGCCCTTCATCGCCCGCCACCGCCTGCGGCGCGAGCTGCTGGCGACCATCCTGGCGAATGAGGTGGCCAACCGCCTTGGCCCGGCCGGCCTGGCCCGCCTCGCCGCCGGCTCCGAGCCGGCGGACGCGGCCCGCGCCACCATCCTGGCCGACCGGCTGCTGAACCTTGGCGCCGCCATGGAAGCCGCCGACCGCGCCGCCGCGCCGGTCGAGGCCCGCCATGCCGCGCTGATGGCGCTGCGCCAGCTGCTGGGCGCCACCGCCCGCGAGCTGCTGGCCATGCCGGAGACCGCCCGCCCGCTGGACGAGGCGCTGTCCACGCTGCGCCCCGGCATCGAGGCGCTGCTGGCGACGGAAACCGCCGCCGCCACCCCGCCGCAGAACGGCCTGCCCGAGCCGGTGGCCCGGCTGGTCGTCGCGGCCCCGGCGCTGGAAGCCGCCCCCGCCATCGTGCGCCTGGCGGCCTCGGCGTCGGTGCCGCCGGCGGAAGCGGCCAGCGCCTGGCGCTCGGTCGGCGACAGCTTCCACCTGGCGGAGCTGCGCCAGGCAACCGGGCTGGCCCCGGCCACCGGGCCCTTCGGCACCCGCGCCAAGGCGGCCCTGCTGGACGACCTGGCCGGGCTGCAGACCCGCCTGGCCCAGGCCGCCCTGCGCGGCGCCCTGCCGGACGCGGAAGCGGCCCGCCGCACCGCGGCCGACGCGGCGTCCCGCCCGGATCTGGCGGCGGTGACCGTGGCGGTGCGGGAGCTGAGCAAGGCAGTCTGAAGAGGAAGGCTGGGGGAATGAATTCCCCCAGACCCCCATCTTTTTTCTGATCACCGGCCGTTTGACGACCAGCGCTCCGTCGGATGCCTCACCAGGGCATCATGGCGGGGCGCTTTTTTTGATGAAATGGCGCACCCTCGCAGGTCGCGCCTCGGCGGGGCCGTTTCACGTGCCGTCGCCACGTGGACACGGCAGTCACCGCAGAAAAAAGAAGGGGTCCAGGGGAATTCATTCCCCTGGCCTGCCCCCTGCCCTTTCCCTTGTCTTCCCTTCCCGGGCACTCTCCCCGCCATGAATGCCATCATGTCGCGGAAAGCCTGGGCCTGGGCCCTATATGACTGGGCCAACAGCGCCTTTCCCACCGTCGTCTCCACCTTCGTCATCGCCGCCTATTTCACCCAGGGCATCGCGGCCGACGCCGCCACCGGCCAGGCCCAATGGGGCTGGATGCAGACCATGGCGGGCATCGCCATCGCGCTGCTCTCGCCGGTGCTGGGGGCGGTCGCCGATGCCGGCGGACGGCGGCGGGTGATGCTGCTGCTCTGCACCGTGGTGACCTCCGTCGCCACCGGCTTGATCTGGTATGCGACGCCGGGTCCGGATTCGGCGCTCTGGGCGCTGGTCTGCGTCGGCATCGCCACGGTGGGCTTCGAGCTCGGCACCGTCTTCTACAATTCCATGCTGCCGCAGGTGGCGCCGCCGGAGCGGCTGGGCCGCATCTCCGGCCTCGCCTGGGGGCTGGGCTATGCGGGGGGGCTGGCCTGCCTGCTGATCAGCCTGGTGCTGCTGGTGCAGCCCAATCCCTCGCCGCTGGGCCTCGACCGCGACGCGGCCGAGCATGTCCGCGCCACCGCCCTGCTGGTCTCGGTCTGGATGCTGGCCTTCGGCTGGCCGGTGCTGCTGGCCCTGCCCGACCCGCCGCCGCCGCGGCCCGGCTGGGGCGTCTCGGTGCGGCATGGCCTGGCCGAGATCTGGGGCGTGCTGCGGCGCCTGCCGCATAACCCGGTGATGGGCCGCTTCCTGCTGGCGCGGCTGTTCTACACCGACGGGCTGAACACGCTCTTCGCCTTCGGCGCCATCTATGCCGCCGGCAGCTTCGGCATGGGCTTCGAGGAGATCCTGATGTTCGGCATCGCGCTGAACGTCACGGCGGGGCTGGGCGCCGCCGGCTTCGGCATGATCGAGGACCGGCTGGGCGCGCGGGAGACGGTGCTGGTCTCGCTGGGCGCGCTGCTGCTGCTGGGCACCGGCGTGGTGCTGACCGACGACAAGACGGTCTTCTGGGGGCTGGCCATGGCTCTGGGCCTGTTCCTCGGGCCCGCCCAGTCGGCCAGCCGCAGCCTGATGGCGCATCTGGCCCCGCCCGAAGAAGTCTCGGCGCATTTCGGGCTCTTCGCCCTGTCGGGACGGATCACCGGCTTCCTCGGGCCGGCGGTGCTGGCCCTCGTCACCACCGCCACCGCCAGCCAGCGGGCCGGGATGGCGACGGTGCTGGGCTTCATCGCGCTGGGCGCGGTGATCCTGGCGACGGTGAAGATCAAGAAGCGTTAGGCGGGCGAGCCTTCGACGCCTTCGCTGCCCGCGCGCCAGCGGTGGGTGGAGGCGCCGAAGGCCACCATCTTGCCGGCCTCGTCGAAGACCTCGGTCCGCGCGAAGAAGATGTTGCGGCCGCGCGAGATCACCTGGCCGACCGCCACGATCTCGCCGCCGGCGACCTGGCCGGTGAAGCGGCAATCCAGGTCGATGGTCACCGCCTTGCGGACATTGCCCTCGACGCTGCACCAGAGGCCGGCGAAGGCGCCCGCCTGGTCGATCAGCGACAGGATGACGCCGCCATGGACGATGCCGCTGCGGTTCAGATGGCCGGCGCCGCTGTCGCAGACGACGCGGGCATAGCCGTCCTTCCACTCGGTCAGGCGGATGCCGAGCAGCTCATGGTACGGCGGCGGGGGCGAGGCGAGGTCGGGCTTGGACATGGTTTCGCTGGTGCCTGCTGCATCGCGGCAGGTCAAGCGGGCGCCAGCCTGGCTGTCAGCGCCTGTCCCAATCCGGTGGTCGGCGTCTTCCCCAGCGCGTCGGGCGTCGGGCCGGGCGGGGTCGGGATGGCGCCGGCGGCGCTGCGCAGCAGGCAGTCCAGGCTGTCCAGCACCGGGGCGCCGACCATCGGCTGCAGCCTGGGCGCCAGCCCGGCCAGGCCGGCGCCGCCCAGCACCACGGCTTCGGCGCCGTCGCCGATCGCGGCGGTGGCGGCCTCGGCCAGAAGGGAAAGGGCGCGCTCCGGCTCGCGGGCGATCATGTCGCCGGTGGGGGCGACGGCGCGGACCAGCACGCGCTCGGCCGGCCAGCCGCGGGACAGGGAGAATTCCTCGAGCATCGGCACCCAGGCGGTGCCGCCGGTCAGCAGGGCGACGCGGCGATGCGCGCCCAGCGCCAGCCGCAGCGAGGCATCCGCCATCCCCGCCACCGGCAATCCGGACAGTTCCCGGGCGGCGTCCAACCCGGGGTCGCCGAAGCAGGCGATGGCGATGGCGTCGACCTGTTCAGCGGCCTCGGCCACCAGCTCCAGCACCGCATGGGCCGCGATGGCGGCGGCGGTGCGGCTGGCGATGTAGCGGGCGCCGAAGCGCGCCGTCGCGCTGGACAGGGTGACGTGGCCCAGGCCCAGCCGCGGCAGGGCCTGGGTGGCGAGCGCCGCCATGCGCGCGGTCATGGCGGCGTCGGTATTGCCGTTCAGCAGCAGGATGCGCATCGGCCCAGCCTGGGCCGCGCCGCATCCCGCGGCAAGGGTCAGTTCTTCTGGAAGACCGGCGCCTGGCGGGTGGGGCCGCGGCCGGGGATGCGGGCGGGCGGCAGCTCGGCCTCCAGCAGCTCGGTCAGGCGGGTGATGTCGTGCTGCTGCAGCCCGCCGGGCTCGTCGCGCAGCGCGCGATGCGCGGCCCTCCGGGCCACGAGATTGGCGGTGCCACCGGG
>NZ_MLCO01000022.1 GCF_001982615.1 Teichococcus deserti
ACCTGGCCGCCGCCGAGGCGCTGGCCGCCACCCGCGACCGCCCGCGCGAGATCAGCGTCACCGAGGTCGCCGACCTGATGGCGGATCCTTATGGCTTCTATGCCCGCCGCGTGCTGCGGCTGACCCCGCTCGACCCGCTGGATGCCGAGGTCGGCGCCGCCGATTACGGCCAGATCGTCCATGCGGTGCTGGCCAGCTGGACCCGCCGCCTGGGCGAGGCGCCGGGCGGCTGGCCCGGCCTTGAGACCGCCGCCCGCTGGTTCGACGAGGCCTCGGAGGAAGCCCTGGCCGAGGCCGCCGCCCGCCCCGGCCTGCTGGCCTTCTGGCGGCCCCGCCTGTCCCGCATCGGCGGCTTCGTCGTCGCCCAGGAAGCCGCCCAGGCCGAGGGCCGGAAAATCCGCCACCGCCATGCCGAGGTGCCGGGGCATCTGGACATCCTGCAGGGCGCCGTGCGGCTGAAGGTGCGCGCCGACCGCCTCGACGAGCTGGCTGACCGCACGCTGGCGCTGATCGACTACAAGACCGGCACGCCGCCTTCGGCCAAGGAGATCACCGACGGCCGCGCGCCGCAGATGCCGCTGGAGGCCGCGATCGCCGAGGCCGGCGGCTTCTCGAAGGTGGAGCCTGCCCCGGTCTCGGCCATGGCGCATTGGCGGCTGACCGGCGGCGGCACGCCCGGCGAGGTCAAGCCGATCAAGGGCGAGGCCTCGGCGCTCGGCGCCGATGCGCTGGACCAGACGGCGGCGCTGGCCCGGGCCTTCCTGCTGGGCGACCGGCGCTTCGTCGCGCGGCCGCATCCGGGGCGGAAGCCGCGCCGCGGCGACCATGACCACCTGGCCCGCGTCGCCGAATGGGGTGCCGTCGATGAATCGTGACCTTTTCTCCGGCCTCGCCCCCGCCGCGCAGTCTCCCCGCGAGGCCGCGCAGGCCGCGCAGCGCCGCGCCTCCGACCCGCTGGCCTCGGCCTGGGTCGGCGCCTCGGCCGGCTCGGGCAAGACCAAGGTGCTGACCGACCGGGTGCTGCGCCTGCTGCTGCGCCCCGGCGCCAAGCCCGGCCGCATCCTCTGCCTGACCTTCACCAAGGCCGCCGCCGCCGAGATGGCCACCCGCCTGGCCCGCCGACTGGGCGAATGGGCCGTCGCCGACGACACCGCGCTGCGCGCCAGCCTGGAGGCGCTGACCGGCGCCCGCCCGGATGCGGCGCTGGCCCGCCGCGCCCGCGCCCTTTTCGCGGAGGTGCTGGAGCAGCCGGGCGGCATGCGCATCGCCACCATCCATTCCTTCTGCCAGTCGCTGCTGCGCAGCTTCCCGCTCGAGGCTGGCCTGCCGCCGCAATTCACCCTGATCGAGGAGGCCGACGCCGCCGAGATGCTGGCCGAATCGCGCGAGATGACGCTGGCCTCCGGCACCCTGCCGGAGGAGGCGATCGCCGCCATGGCCGGCCTGGGCAGCCCGGAGGACTTCGCCGACACGCTGCGCATGCTGGTGCGCGAGCGCGAGCGGCTGGGCAAGGCCATCGAGCTCGCCGGCGGCATCCGCGGCTGCGACGCGCTGTTGCGCCAGCGCCTCGGCCTGCCGCGCGAGGGCGGCGAAAGCGATTCCCTGGCGGACGCGGTCGCCGCGGTGGATTCCCCGCAGCTCCGCGCCAGCGCCCTGCTGCGCCAGAGCGGCAATGCCAATGACCGCGCCCGCGGCGAGCTGATGAAGGCCTTCATCGACCTGCCGCCGGAGGCGCGCCAGGCCCGCTGGGACGACTGGTGCGCCATCTTCCTGACCGCCGACGGCAGCCCGCGCAAATCCATGGCGACCAAGGGGGGCCTGAAGGACCGCCACGAGGAAACCCAGGCGCTGATGGCCGAGGAGGCCGAGCGCATCTTCGCCTTCGAAGATGGAAGAAAAGCCTGGCGGCTGCATGGCGCGACGCTCGCCCTGCTGGCCCTCGCCCAGCCGGTGCTGAACGCCTATGCCGCGCGCAAGGCCCGCATGGGCGCCGTCGATTTCGACGACCTGATCCAGGCGGCGCGCCGGCTGCTGCAGGATCCGGGCAGCGCCTGGGTGCTCTACAAGCTCGATGGCGGCCTGGACCACCTGCTGCTGGACGAGGCGCAGGACAGCAACCCGCATCAATGGGAGATCGCCGCGCGGCTGGCGGAGGAGTTCTTCTCCGGCCTCGGCACCCGCGACGAGGAGGTCGTGCGCAGCATCTTCGCCGTGGGCGACGAGAAGCAGTCGATCTACGGCTTCCAGGGCGCCGATGCCGCCGGCTTCGCCCGCTGGCAGGCGCATTTCGAGCGCGCCGTCGGCGAGGCGGGGGCGGATTTCGCCGCCGTCCCGCTGAACGTCTCCTTCCGCTCCACCGCGCCGGTCCTGGCGCTGGTCGACGCCGTCTTCGCCGAAGGGCCGGCCCGCCTGGGCGTGGTGCCGGAGGGCGCGGTGCTGGCCCATCGCGCCGACCGCGAGGGCGAGGCCGGCATCGTCGAGCTCTGGCCGACGCTGGCCAAGCCCGCCGCCGCCGCGCTGGAACCCTGGGACGTCCCCGACGAGCCGGTCGGCGAAGACAATGCCGAGGCGCTGATGGCCGAGGCGCTGGCCGCCCGCATCGCCCGGATGGTGCGCGAGGAGCGCCTGCCCGCCCGCGGCGACCGCCCGATCCGCCCCGGCGACATTCTTGTTCTCCTGCGCCGGCGCACGGGTTTCTCGACGCTGCTGGTGCGCGCGCTGAAGGCGCGGGGCGTGGCCGTCGGCGGCGTCGACCGCATGCGGCTGATCGAGCAGATCGCGGTGCAGGACCTGCTCGCCCTCTGCGACATCCTGCTGCTGCCGGAGGACGACCTGCAGCTGGCCGCCGTGCTGAAAAGCCCGCTCTGCAACGTCTCCGAGGAGGATCTCTACACCCTGGCGCGCGGCCGGGTGCAGCCGCTCTGGTGGCACCTGCTGCAGCGCCGCGGCGAGGACAGCCCGGCCGGCCGCGCCGCCGACTGGCTGGCCGGCCTCGCCGACCGCGCGGATCTCGCGACACCCCACACCATCCTCGCAGAGATCCTCGGCGAGCATGGCGGGCGGGCGCGCATCCTGGAGCGGCTCGGGCCGGATGCCGCCGACCCGCTGGACGAGGTGCTGAACGCCGCGCTGACCTATGAAAGCCGCCATCCCCCCAGCCTGCAGGGCTTCCTGCAATGGCTGCGCCGCGGCGGCGCGGAAGTCCGGCGCGAGGCGGAATCCGGCGCCGACGCCGTGCGCCTGATGACCGCCCATGGCGCCAAGGGGCTGCAGGCGCCCGTCGTCATCATCCCCGATGTCGGCAGCGGCCGCGGCGACCGCGCGGTCCGCTGGGAGGAGGCCTCGCCGCCCCTGCCCTATTGGGCGCCGCGCAGCCGCAAGGACTTCTTCGCGCCCGCCTGGAACGCGCTGATGGAGGCCGAGACCGCCGCCCGCGACGCGGAAGAGAACCGCCTGCTCTATGTCGCCCTGACCCGCGCCGAGGACCGGCTGCTGGTCTGCGCCTGGGGCGAGCCGAAACCGGGCAGCTGGTACGACCTGGTCGCCCAGGGTTTTTCCCGGCTGGAGGGCGCGGTGGAACTGCCTCTGGAGCCGACAGCCTTCGGCGCGCCCCCGGCGGCCAGCTTCGCCGGCCCGCTGCGCCGGCTGGACTCCGCCCAGACCGCCGCCCCGCGCCGCGAGCCGCATGCCGCGATGGCGTCGGAGCTCGCCCCGCTGCCCGCCTGGATCGGCCGCCCCGCCGATCCGGAAAGCCAGGCGCTGACGCTCTCGCCCTCCGCCCTGCCCGGCGAGGAGCAGACGCCCACGGCCGCCCCGCATGGCCGCGCCGACCCGACCGGCGAGCGCTTCCGCCGCGGCCGGCTGATCCACGCCCTGCTGCAGCACCTGCCCGACTATCCGGCCGCCGAGCGGGAGGCGGTGACCCGCCGCTTCCTCGACCGTCCCGGCCATGGGTTGACCGAGGCCGACCGCGCGGCCACCGGCGCGGAGGTGCTGCGCCTGCTCGACCATCCTGAGCTCGCCGCCGCCTTCGGCCCCGGCAGCCTGGCCGAGGCGCCGATCGCCGGCCGCCTCAACGGCCTGCCGCTGGCCGGCCAGGTCGACCGCCTGCTGGTGGCGGACGAGCGCGTGCTGGTGCTGGACTACAAGACCAACCGCCCGCCACCCTCGGAAGTGAAGGACGTGCCGCCGCTCTACCTGCGCCAGATGGCCGCCTATCGCGCGCTGCTGCGCCAGGCCTTCCCCGGCCGCGAGGTCGAATGCTGGCTGCTCTGGACCTGGTCGGCGACGCCGATGCCGCTGCCGGGCGTGCTGCTGGACCGCTACGAGCCGGCAGGGGTGGCGTGAGGGAAGACTCCGGGGGCATTGAATGCCCCCGGACCCCCACATCCGTTCTGCGTTCCGCCGCCTCGGCCTCGTGGCGCCTGGTGGCGGCGGGCTTATCGCGAGGCTTTGCTCCAGGCCGATGCCGCCTCCAGGTCCTGGACGAAGCGTGCATATTCGGCTTCGCGCATCGCCGGGTCGGGCAGCCGCAGCAGGTAGCTGGGATGGACGGTGATCAGCAGCGGCTGCTGGTCGGGGCCCGGCATCACCTCGCCGCGCAGCTTGGTCACGCCGACCTTCTGGCCGAGCAGCGCCTGGGCGGCGGTGGCGCCCATGGCGACCAGCAGGCGCGGGGCGACGCGCCGCAGCTCGGCCAGCAGGAAGGGGCGGTAGAGGGTGATGTCGCCGGTGTCCGGCTTCTGGTGCAGCCGGCGGGTGCCGCGCGGCACGAACTTGAAGTGCTTCACCGCATTGGTGACGTAGCAGGCGCGCCGCTCGATCCCGGCCGAGACCAGGGCGCGATCCAGCAGCCGGCCGGCCGGCCCGACGAAAGGCCGGCCGAGCCGGTCCTCCTCGTCGCCGGGCTGCTCCCCCACCAGCATCAGCGGCGGCTGGCACGGCCCCTCGCCAAGGACGGCAGGGCTGTCGGCGGCCCAGGCGGCGGTCGGCACAGGCGGCAAGGGGTCCATTCCGGGGCAACACCGTCAGCGGCGCCGGGTTCCCCAATTAATTATTATTCCGGAAAGATGCCGCTTCCGCTTTCCGGCCAGCCCCCTGTCGCCGCGTCTTTCGCGGCCCCTGCGCGGCTGGTAAGGAAGAGGACTTGTCTCGATTCCGGGCGTGCGCCGTGCTGCGCGCCCCTATCCGCGCGGGGGTTGCTCAAGCCATGAAGTTCTCGGTGGACCGGGCGGTTCTGCTCAAGGCGCTGGCGCATGTTCAGAGCGTGGTGGAGCGGCGCAACACCATCCCCATCCTGGCCAATGTCATGCTGGCGGCGCAGGAGGGCAGCCTGACGCTGACCGCCACCGACATGGAGATCGCCATCGTCGAGGAGGTCCCGGGCGTCACCGTCAGCCGCCCCGGCCGCACCACTGCGCCGGCCGCGACCCTCTACGAGATCGTCCGCAAGCTGCCCGATGGCGCCAAGGTCGAGCTGGACCATGCCGGCGGCGACGCGCCCCTGGCGCTGCGCGCCGGCCGCTTCGCGACCAGCCTGATGGTGCTGCCGGTCGAGGACTTCCCCTCGATGACCGAGGGCAAGCTGCCGCACAGCTTCGAGCTGGCCCCCTCCCTGCTGCGGGAGCTGGTGGACCGCACCAAGTTCGCCATCTCCACCGAGGAGACGCGCTACTACCTGAACGGCATCTATATCCACGCGACCGAGGTGGACGGCCAGAAGGTGCTGCGCGCCGTCGCCACCGACGGCCACCGCCTGGCCCGCGTCGAGGAGCCGCTGCCCGAGGGCGCCGCCGGCATGCCGGGCGTCATCGTGCCGCGCAAGACGGTCAACGAGATCCGCAAGCTGGCGGAAGAGAGCAGCGACCCGATCGCGGTGAAGCTGTCCGACACCAAGATCCGCTTCGCCTTCGGCGCGGTGCACCTGACCAGCAAGCTGATCGACGGCACCTTCCCGGAATACGACCGGGTCATCCCGCGCGGCAACGACAAGATCCTGACGGTCGACAAGAAGGCCTTCGCCGAGGCGGTGGCCCGCGTCGCCGCCATCTCGTCGGAGCGCTCGCGCCCGGTGAAGCTCAGCCTGAAGCAGGACAGCCTGACGCTGACCGCCAGCAGCCCCGACCAGGGCCAGGCGGAGGAGGAGCTCGACGGCGGCGCCGTCTCCTACGGCTCCACCCCGATCGAGATCGGCTTCCAGGCGCGCTACCTCGCCGACATCACCGACCAGATCGACGACAAGGTGGAGTTCCGCTTCGCCGACGGCTCGGCGCCGACCGTGGTGGTCGATGCGGCCAAGCCGGAAGCGCTCTACGTGCTGATGCCGATGCGTGTCTGACGGGAAGAACCGCGGCATGACCACGATCCGGGTCCTGGCCGCGGTGCTGGCCCTGCTGCTGGCGGGGGGCGAGATCGCCCGCCGCGTCGCCGTCCCGGGCGGCTTCTTCCCCGGGATCTTTCCCCTCGCCATGGACGAATTCGTCATCGCGGCGCTGCTCGGCTGGGCGGCCTGGCGGGGCAGCGCGGGCGCGTTGCTGGCCGCCTGGATGGGCTGCGCCGGGCTGCTGCTCGGGCTGCTGGCGGCCAATGCAGCGCCGTTGCTGGGCGGGGCGCCGAAGCCCGGGGCCGCGACCTACACCATCGCCCTGTCGGTCCTGCTGGCCGTCTCGGCCTGGGCCGCCTGGCGCAGCGGACGCGGCCTCAGGGTCTGAGGCCGCACCGCGGTCTTCGTTCAATCGTCGGTCTTCATCACCAGCCCGCCGCTCTCGGCGAGGTCGGCCAGCTGCGCCAGCGTGGCGAAGTGGTAATCCGGCTGGGTGAACTCGGCCTCCAGCGTGCCGCCGGTGCCCTTCTGGCCCTGCCGCCGCTCGATCCAGCAGACGGTGTAGCCCAGCTGCCGGGCGACGCCGATGTCATGGTACTGGCTCTGCGCCACATGCAGGATGTCGGGGCGGTTGACGCCGTCGCGCGACAGCCGGCCGCGGGCGAAGGCGAAGTAGAGCGGGTTGGGCTTCTCGACCAGCGCATCGTCGACGGTGACGCTGTCGTGGAAGGGGCTGCCCAGGGTCTTCTCCATGTGGTCCAGCGACCAGCGCTGGGCATTGGTCATGGCGACCAGCTTGTAGCGGCGGGCCAGCCGCTTCAGGGCCTCCACCGAATCCGGGAAGGCCGGCCAGTCCTTGATCGACTGGGTGAAGCCGCGGGCGATCTCGTCGCTCTGCGGCAGGCCGAGCGGGCCGCAGATCTCGTGATAGACGCGCTCCAGATCGTCGGGGAAGCGCTTCGGCTTGGCGTTGCCGCGGGTGCGGCGGTAATGCGCCAGGATGGTGTCGTCGTCATGCGCCGCGGCGGCGGGCCCGCAGGCGGCGCGCAGATAGTCGAGCATGCCCTTCTCGAAGTCGATCAGCGTGCCGACCACGTCGAAGGTCAGCACTTTCGGTTCGCGCGCCATTCCTGTGAGCCCCCTGGCTTCGTTGTGGGGGAAGGCTAGGGCGGGCCCGGCAGCGCCGCCTGCTTTATGCGCCGAGCCGCCCGGCATGATCTGCTGCCGGCCACGGGCTTCCCGGCAACGACCTGCAGCACGACCTGCGGCCGGCACCGCCGGCCGAGCGCCCGAACGGGCGCCGCCGCGGATGCGGCGCAGCCAAGCCGCCGGAGGCGGCGCCGGCGCCTGAGGTCCATCCAAGTCAGTCCTGCGTCGGGAAGAATCTTTCCAAGGGGTAATGCTGCTTGGTGAAGACCGTCTTGATCACGACATAAGAAAAGTACTTTTCGATGCCGATGTTCTGGGCCAGCAGCACCTCGATGGTGTCCTGGTAGTGCTGCACGCTGCGGCACATGAACTTCAGCAGGTAGTCATAGCCGCCGCTGACCAGGTGGCATTCGATCACCTCGTCCACCGCGCGGATCCGCGCCTCGAAGCGCTGGAAGTCGTGGCTGCGGTGGTCGGACAGCGTGACCTCGGTGAAGATGGTCATGGTGTCGCCAAGCTTCTGCAGATGGATATGCGCGCCGTAGCCGGTGATGTAGCCGGCCTTCTCCAGCCGCTTCACCCGCATCAGGCAGGGGCTGGCGGACAGCCCCACCGCATCGGCCAGGTCGACATTGGTCATGCGGCCGTTCTTCTGCAGATGCGTCAGGATCCGCAGGTCGATCCGGTCCAGGCGGGGCAGTCCCATGGGCAGTCCGTTGACCATGCAGCGATCCAAAGCCAGAAGCCGAAGCCTAGAACATCCCGGACCGCGAGGGAATCGCCGCCCGCCCGCAGGGACGATCCGCCAGGCGTCAGCCCAGCGCCTGGTTGACCAGGGCGAAGCGCTGCGGGCCGCCCGGCCCGACCACCGGCCGCGGCCCCCGCCGCATCGGCGTGCCGCCGCCGACATGCGCCAGCCCCATCTCCTGCAGCCAGGGCGACAACCCGCTCTCGGCCGGCACGTCGATGCGCAGGAACTGGCCGCTGCGCACGCCCAGCCAGTGCAGGATCAGCGCCTTGGCCGCCACCGCGTCCGGGGCGATGACGGGGCCGATGACATGCCCCCGGCCGAAGCGGCGCAGCAGGGAGAAGCCGACCGCCTGGCCGTCGCGCTCCAGCGCCACGCCCTCGGCCTGGGCCAGCAGCGCGTCGAGCACGGCGCCGCGCTCCTGGCCGGTGGCGGCGCGGTCCATCTGCGCCAGCAGCGCCGCGTCGCTGCGGCCCATCGGGCGCAGCCGCTCGCCGGGCTGCAGCGGCACCAGCCCGACCGAGAAGGCGGCGCCCTGGTGCTGGCAGATCTCGCCCTCGGCGACGAAGCCCAGGCTGGCATAGAGCGGGAAGCCGTCGCTGGTGGCGTTCAGCTGCACCACGCGCCCCTCGAGCTCGGCCAGCACAGCGCTGGTCAGCTGCCGGCCGACGCCGCGGCCCTGGGCGGCAGGGGCGACGATCACCATGCCCAGCGCCGCATGATCGGCGCCGAAGCGCCAGCCCATGGCGGTGCCGAGCAGCGCGCCATCGGCCTCGGCGGCGATGCCGAAGCCCAGGGCCTGGACGAAGTGCCAGTCCTCCACCCGGTGCGGCCAGGAGACGGCGCGGGAGAGGCCCTGCGCCGCCTCCAGATCCGCGACCTCGAGCCGCCGCAAGGTCAGGCTGCCGGCCGTCTTGCCCTCGGACACTGCGCATTCCTCCTGCCGCATGGCGCTAGGTTGGACCGATACAGGGAGACGCAAAAACATGCTGCCGTCCTGGCGCCAAATTCGGCAGCTTCGACTGCCGCGACCGGCCGGCGGCGTGGACCCGTCGGCCGCGACGGCCGCAGCATCGCCCCTGCCAACCCGAACCGTCTGCGCAGGGGAACCGATCCATGCCGAAGCTGCGGCCGAAATTCATCACCTTCGACTGCTACGGGACGCTGACCAATTTCCGCATGGGCCCGCTGGCCCGGCAGATTTTCGCCGACCGCATCCCGGCCGAACGGATGGACGCCTTCGTCGCCGATTTCGCCGCCTATCGCCTGGACGAGATCCTGGGCGACTGGAAGCCCTACGACCAGGTGCTGAAGAACGCCGTGGCGCGCAGCTGCAAGCTGCACGGCATCGGCTTCGTCGAGGCCGAGGGCCAGGCCTTCTACGACGCCGTCCCGAGCTGGGGCCCGCATCCGGACGTGCCCGAGCCGCTGAAGCGGGTGGCGAAGGAATTCCCGCTGGTGGTGCTGTCAAACGCCTCCAACAGCCAGATCCACCAGAACGTCGCGCTGCTGGAGGCGCCGTTCCACGCCGTCTACACCGCCGAGATGGCGCAGGCCTACAAGCCGCGCTTCCAGGCCTTCGAATACATGTTCGACCAGCTGGGCTGCAGCCCGGCGGACATCCTGCATGTCTCCTCCAGCTATCGCTACGACCTGATGTCGGCGCATGATCTGCGCATCGGCCACCGGGCGCATGTCGCGCGCGGCCACGAGCCGGTGGCGCCCTATTACGGCGCGCATGAGATCAGCGACATCGGCGGCCTGCCCGGGCTGCTCGGGCTCTGAAAGGCCGGCCGGCATGAAGCTGCTTCCCTACTGGCAGGACACCGCCACCCCCTTCGCCGGCGCTGACCGCGGGCCGTTGGGTGGCCCCCTAGGAGGCAAAGTCGATGCGGTGGTCATCGGCGGCGGCTTCACCGGCCTGTCCGCGGCGCTGGCGCTCGCCAGGTCCGGCGCCAGCGTCGTGCTGCTGGAGGCCGGGCGGGTCGCCGCTGGCGCCTCCGGCCGCAATGGCGGCCATGTCAACAACGGCACGGCGCATGACTTCACGGGGCTGGCCGCCAGCCTCGGCCTGGACCAGGCGCGCCGCCTCTACCATGCCTTCGACGCTGCCGTGGACACGGTCGAGCGGATCGTCGCCGAGGAGGCGATCGACTGCAGCTTCCGCCGCTGCGGCAAGATCAAGCTGGCCGCCAAGCCGCAGCATTTCGACAAGCTGGCCGCCAGCTTCGAGATCCTGCACCGCGAGGCCGATCCCGACACCCGCCTGATCGCGCGGGACAACATCCGCGCCGAGGTGGGCTCCGACCTCTATTACGGCGGGCTGCTCTACGAGAAGAGCGCGCAGATGCATATGGGCCGCTTCGGCGCGGGGCTGGCCGCCGCCGCCGCCCGCGCCGGCGCCCGCATCTTCGAGGACACGCCGGTCACCGGCCTCAAGCGCCTGCATGGCCGCGCGCATCGCGTCGAGACGCCGCGCGGCACGATCGAGGCGGCGCAGGTGCTGGTGGCCACCGGCCCGAGCCAGCAGGGCCCCTTCGGCTTCTTCCGCCGCCGCATCGTCGCCGTCGGCAGTTTCATCGTCGCCACCGAGCCGCTGTCGCAGGCGCAGCTCGACTCCATCATGCCTGGCCGGCGCAACGGCACGACCTCGCGCATCATCGGCCACTATTTCCGCATCAGCCCCGACGACCGGCTGATCTGGGGCGGCCGCGCCCGCTTCGCCATGTCGAACCCGACCAGCGACGCCAAGAGCGGCCGCATCCTGGAAGCCGGGCTGCACGAGGCCTTCCCGCAGCTCGGCAGGCCGCGCATCGACTATTGCTGGGGCGGGCTGGTCGACATGACCGCCGACCGCCTGCCGCGCGCCGGCGAGCATGAAGGCCTGCTCTACAGCATGGGCTATAGCGGCCACGGCGCGCAGATGTCGGTGCATATGGGCCAGACCATGGCCGCGGTGATGGGCGGGCGCGCGGACGCCAACCCGCTGCGCGAACTGCCCTGGCCGGTGGTGCCCGGGCATTTCGGGCCGGCCTGGTTCCTGCCGCTGGTGGGGCTCTATTTCGGGATCAAGGATCGGTTTCAGTAAGAGAAGAGTCTGGGGGCATTGAATGCCCCCAGGCCCCCACATTCATGTTGCGTCCCGCCGGTGGCCTCCCGGCGCCAACGAACGGCGGGGTCCAGGGGCGGAGCCCCTGGCTTACACCAAGGCTTCCTTCCTTGAAGGCAGCATCTGCAACAGCTCCGCCTCCTCCCGATGGCACAGGATCTCAGACCCCTTGGCCAGCGCGCGCAGCGGCGGCGGGTCGCGGTCGCAGATGCCCGGAATGGCCACCGGGCAGCGCGGGAAGAAGGCGCAGGCGCTGCGGCGGCTGGCCGGCGCCTCCGGGGTGCGGGGGGCGGCGGTCTGCTCCAGCCAGCCGGGGCGCAGCTCAGGCACCGAGGCGACCAGCAGGTCGGTGTAGGGGTGCCAGGGGGCCTCGGCCATGGCGCTGCCGGCGCCGAGCTCGACGCGCTGCCCGGCATAGAGGACCATGACCTCGTCACAGACGGCGCGCACCGTGTGCAGGTCGTGGCTGATGAACATGGTGGCCAGGCCGAGCTCGCGGCGCAGCTCATCCATCAGGTCGAGGATGGCCGCGCCGACCACGGTGTCGAGCGCCGAGGTCACCTCGTCGCAGAGGATCAGCTCCGGCTCGGCGGCCAGCGCGCGGGCCAGGTTGACGCGCTGCTTCTGCCCGCCGGAGAGCTCGCCGGGCAGACGGTCGGCCAGGCCCTTCGGCAGCCGCACCAGCTCCAGCAGATGCGCCACGCGCCGGTCGCGCTCGGCGCCGCGGGCACCGTGGAAGAAGGTGGCGGGGCGGCCGAGGATCTGCGCCACCGTCCGGCTCGGGTTCAGCGCCGTGTCGGCCGACTGGAAGACCAGCTGCACCCGGCGCAGCTGGTCGGGGGTGCGGCGGGCGATGTCGGGCGGCAGCGCCTCCTCGCCCAGCCGCATGCTGCCGCGCGCCATCGGCAGGAGGCCGGCGACGACGCGGGCCAGCGTCGACTTGCCGCAGCCGCTCTCGCCGATGACGCCGAGGGCGGCGCCGCGGCGGATCTCGAAGCCGACGTCGCGCAGCACCGGGATCAGCGGCATGCCGCCGGCATCGGCGGGGCCGTAGCCGGCGGTCAGGCCCTCGACGCGCAGCACCGGCGGCGCGGCCTCGGGGAGGCTGCCGGGCGCGCGCGGGCGGGGCGCGGCGGCGGCCAGCAGCGACTGGGTATAGGGATGCGCCGGCGCGTCGAGGATCTGCGGCGTCGGCCCTTCCTCGCGCATCTGACCGTCGCGCAGCACGATGATGCGGTCGGCCATCTGCGCCACCACCGCCAGGTCGTGCGAGACATAGACCGCCGTGGTGCCGCGCTGGCGCACGACATTCTTGAAGGCGCGCAGCACCTCGATCTGGGTGGTGACGTCGAGCGCGGTGGTCGGCTCGTCCAGGATCACCAGGTCGGGCCGCGCGATCAGCGCCATGGCCGCCATCAGCCGCTGCAGCTGCCCGCCGGAGACCTGGTGCGGATAGCGGGCGCCGATGCGGAAGGGCTCCGGCAGGGCAAGCGCCCGGAACAGCTCGACCGCCTCGCTCTCGGCCTCGGCGCGGCTGGCGGTGCCGTGGATCATGGCGGCCTCCACCACCTGGTCCATGATGCGGCGCGACGGATTGAAGGCGGCGGCGGCGCTCTGCGCGACATAGGCGACGCGGCGGCCGCGGATGTCTCTGAGTTCGCCAGCCGACAGGGAAAGAATCTCGGTCTCGCCCAGCTGGATGCGGCCGCCGGCGATGCGGCAGCCGGGCCGCGCATAGCCCAGCAGCGACAGCGCGATGGTGGTCTTGCCGGAGCCGCTTTCGCCGATCAGCGCCAGCACCTCGCCGCGGGCCAGCGCGAAGCCGACATCGCGGACGATGGTGACGGTCTCGCCCTCGGCGTTGCGGGCGGTGACGTGCAGGCCTTCGACCTGCAGCAGCGCGTCCGCCATTACGCCCCCTCCCCGCCGCGGCGGCGGAAACCGCCCAGGTTGTCGATCAGCAGGTTGACGCCGATGGTCAGGCTGGCGATGGCCAGCGCCGGCATCAGCACCGCAGGCGCCCCCTCCGCCAGCCCGCCGATATTCTCCCGCACCAGCGAGCCCCAGTCGGCATTGGGCGGCTGCACGCCGAGGCCCAGGAAAGAAAGTCCGCTGAGCAGCAGCACGATGAAGACGAAGCGCAGGCCGAAATCCGCCAGCACCGGCCCGGTCATGTTCGGCAGGATTTCCTCCCGCAGGATATAGGCCGTGCCTTCGCCGCGGGCACGCGCCACGCGGACGTAATCCATGGCGGCGATGCCGACGGCCAGCGAGCGGGCGATGCGATAGGCGCCGGGCGTGTAGATGATGCCCGCCGCCAGCACCAGCACCGGCACCGAGGAGCCGAAGGCGGCGACGACGACGAGGGCGAACATCTTCGACGGCATCGCCGACAGCGTGTCGAGGCAGCGCGACAGCACCAGGTCGGTCCAGCCGCCGCGCGTCGCCGCCGCCATGCCCAGCACCAGGCCGGAGCCGCTGGCCAACAGCGTCGCCGCCAGCGCGACCCCCACCGTGTAGCGCGTGCCGTGCAGGATGCGGCTGAGCATGTCGCGGCCGAGATAGTCGGTGCCCAGCGGGAAAGCCGCCGTCATCGGCGTGAAGACATCCATGTCGACGATGCGCCCGGCGTCATGCGGCGCCACCAGCCCGCCCAGGAAGGCCATGGCCAGCCAGAAGACGACGATCGCCCCGCCCAGCAGGCCGAGCAGCGGCCAGCGCCGCCGGCGCCGCGGCGGCGGGACGTCGGACAGCGCCTCGCCGCTCACCGGTGGCGCAGACGCGGGTTGGACAGGATTGCGCATAGATCCGCCGCCAGCACGAGGAACAGATAGGCCGCGCAGAAGATCATGGCGCAGGCCTGGACGAGGGGCATGTCGCGGGTGGAGACGCCGTCCACCATCAGCTTGGCGATGCCGGGATAGTTGAAGATGGTCTCGACGATGATGACGCCGCCCAGCAGGTAGGACAGGCTGAGCGCCACCGCATTGGCGATGGGCCCGACCGCGTTGGGCAGGGCATGCGACCAGACCACGCGGATCGGCCCCGCGCCCTTCAGCACCGCCATCTCGACATAGGGGGCGCGCAGCTGGTCGATCAGCGCGGCCCGCGTCATCCGCACCATCTGCGCCACGATGACGCAGCAGAGGCTGAGCACCGGCATGGCGAAGACGCGGATGAACTGGCCGATGCTGTCGATGCTGCTGACATAGGACAGCGCCGACAGCCAGCGCAGGTGGACCGCGAAGACCAGCACCGCCGCCGTCGCCACCAGGAATTCCGGCACCGAGACGATGGACAGCGTCAGCATGCTGACGCCGCGGTCATAGGCGGTGCCGCGCCACATCGCCGCCGAGATGCCGATGGCCAGCGCCAGCGGCACCGAGACCACCGCCGTGGCGGCGGCCAGCAGCAGCGAATTGGGCAATCGCGCGCCGATCAGCGCCGCCACCGGCTGGCCATTGACCAGCGACCGCCCGGCATCGCCCGAGACCAGCCCGCCCAGCCAGTGCAGGTAGCGAAGCCATCCCGGCTGGTCGAGGCCGAGCTGCAGGCGCAGCGCCGCCACCGCCTCGGGCGTCGCCGCCTGGCCGAGCTGCTCCTGCGCCGTGTCGCCGGGCAGCAGGCTGGTGATGGCGAAAACCGCCAGCGAGACCAGCAGCAGCGACAGCAGGCCGAGCGCCAGCCGGGCCACCACCATCCGCAGCAAAGCGTTCCGTATCATGCGCGTCGTCCCTGGGCAGGAGGCAAGGCGGAGAACCAGGGTGCAGGACCCTGGCCTCCCCATGCAAGGATCACGCCCGCCATTCCAGGGGATGGCGGGCGGCGGCTCAGGCCTCGAGCCAGACGTTCTCGGCAAAGCTGTAGCCCATCAGCCCGCCCAGCGGGATCGCGCCCAGCCCCTTCAGCTTGCTGCTGTGGCCGTCCAGCAGGTTGAAGAACAGCGGCACGCCGATGCCCGACTGCTCATGCACCAGCACCTGCATGTCGGCATACATCTGGCGCCGCTTCGCCTCGTCCGTCTCGGTGCGCGCCGCCAGCAGCAGCTGGTCGAATTTCTCGTTCTTCCAGCCGCTTTCGTTCCAGGCGGCGTCCGACTTGAAGAACAATGTGAACAGGATGTCGGCGCTGGGGCGGGGGTTGATGGCGCCGAAGCCCAGCGGATGCTTGAACCAGTGGTTCGACCAATAGCCGTCGGCGGGGACGCGCTTGACGTCGATGTTCATCCCCGCCTGCTTGCCGCTTTCCTGGATCAGCATGGCCATCTCGACCGAATGCTCGGCCGCCGGCGAGCAGACCAGCGGCAGCGCCGAATTGCCGATCCCCGACTTGCGGAAATGGAATTTTGCTTTGTCGAGATCGTAGGGACGCTGCGGAAGGCCGGCGAAGTAGAAGCGGTTGCTGGGGTCGATCGGCTGGTCGTTGGCGATGACGCCATGGCCGCGCAGCACCGCGGTCAGCATCTGCTGGCGGTCCAGCATGTATTTCATGGCGAGCGCGAAATCCGGGTTGCTGGCCGGCGCCTGGTCCACCCGCATCACCAGGTCGGTGTAGTAGCCCGACTTGGTCTCGAAGACGGAAAAGCCCGGCGTGCCGGTGATGCGCCGCACCGAGCGCGGATTGATCCCCGCCGTCAGCTGGATGTCGCCCGAGAGCAGCGCGTTGACGCGGGCCTGCTCGTCCGGGATGCCGACGAACTCGATCTCGTCCAGATAGGGCCGGCCCTGCTTCCAGTAGTTCGGATTGCGCGTCGCGATCGAGCGCACGCCAGGCGTGAATTCCTTGCACATATAGGGCCCGGTGCCGATCGCCGTCGCGAAGTCGGTCGTGCCCGCCTTGACGATCAGGAAGTGGAAGGTGCCCAGCACCACCGGCAGGTCGGCATTCGCCGCATCCAGGGTGATCTGCACCTCCAGCGGGCCGGCGGCCTTGATCTCGACCATCGGCATGGCCAGCGACCGGGCGCGCGATGCCGTCGCCGGGTCCTTGTGCCGGGCCAGCGAATAGACCACGTCCTCGGCGTCCAGCGTCTTGCCGTCATGGAAGGTGACGCCGCTGCGCAGCTTGAAGCTCCAGGACTTGCCGTCCGTCGTCGTCCAGCTTTCCGCCAGCGCCGGCTGCGGCGTCAGGCTGCCGTCCAGCGATGTCAGCCCGTTGTAGAACATGTTGCAGCGGGCATAGTCGGTCGACATCGACTGCTTCGCCGGATCCAGCGTGTCGGCGGTCGAGGTCGAGGTGCCGGCGACGCGGATGCGCCCGCCGCGCCGCGGCGTCTGCGCGTAAGCCGTGCCGGCCGCGCCCGCCACCGAGCCGGCCAGCGCCGCGCCCATGCCGGCGGCGCCCAGCAGCCGCATCAGGTCGCGCCGCGTGGCGCCCTGGCGCAGCGCGGTCTGCAGGCGGGCGGCCTCGGCCGGGCCCACCAGCTTCAGGAATTTTTGGTCGTCACCCATCGTCGAAGCCCCCTTTGTTTGACCCGTGCAGGCGTCTTTTTTTCAGCCCTGGATGCTCGTTGGCATCCAGGCAGGCACGCTGGGACAGACAGGCGGAACGGAGCGCTAGCGCGCGCTCCGTCCTGGTTCCGGGACTAGGCGCCGGCGGTGGCCAGGGCGGCACCCAGCATGGTCAGCGCCTCGTCGAGCTGCGCCTGGCTGGTGACCAGCGGCGGCAGGAAGCGCACCACGTTGCGCTGCACGCCGCATTTGATGACCAGCAGACCGCCCTCGCGCGCCGCGTCGATCACCGCCTGGGCGAGCGCCGCGTCGGGCGCGCGGCTGGCGGGGTCCGTCACCATCTCGATGGCGCACATGCAGCCGGTGGCGCGCACCTGGCCGATGCGCGGATGCTTCGCGGCCAGCGCGGCCAGCCCCGTCGCCAGCGCCTCGCCCAGGGCGTTGCCGCGGGCCAGCAGGTCCTCCTGCTCGAAAACCTCCAGCACCGCGAGCGCCGCGGCGCAGGCCAGCGCATTGCCGCCATAGGTGCCGCCGAGCCCGCCCGGCGTCGGCGCCTCCATGATCTCGGCCCGGCCGGAGACGGCGGAGATCGGCAGGCCCCCCGCCAGGCTCTTGGCCATGGTCACCAGGTCGGGGCGGATGCCGGCGGTCTGATGCGCGAACATGGCGCCGGCACGGCCGAAGCCAGACTGGATTTCGTCCAGGATCAGCACGATGCCGTGCCGCGTCGCGATCTCCCGCAGCGCCTGCAGGAATTCCGGGGGTGCTGCCAGAAAGCCGCCATCGCCCTGCACCGGCTCCAGCAGGATGGCGGCGACGCGCTCGGGGGCGATCTCGGTGGCGAAGCAGGTGTCGAGGGCCGCCAGCGCCGCCTCGGTCGAGATGCCGCGATAGGCGTCGGGGAAAGGCACATGGTGCACCCCCTGGGCGAAGGGCCCGAAATTCTGCTGATAGGGCGCGCTCATGCCCGTCAGCGTGGTGCCCAGCAGGGTGCGGCCGTGGAAGGCGCCGCGGAAGGCGATGATCCCAGGGCGATTCGTGTGGCTGCGGGCGATCTTCACCGCATTCTCCACCGCCTCGGCGCCGGAGGTGAAGAACACCGTCTTGAAGGCCTCGCCCTGCCCGACCAGCGCATTCAGCTTCGCGGCCAGTTCCAGGTAGGGCGGATAGGCGGCGACCTGGAAGGCGGCATGGGTGATGCGGGTCAGCTGCTGCTGCACGGCGGCGACCACCCGCGGATGGTTGTGGCCGACATTCATCACCCCGATGCCGCCGACGAAATCCAGGAAGCGGTTGCCGTCGACATCCCAGACCTCGGCGCCTAGCGCCCGCTCCAGCACCAGGGGATGCGCCGTCAGCACGCCGCGCGGCACATCCTGCTGCCGCGCCGCCAGCGCCGCCTCGGTCCGGGTCAGGTTCTCCAGCATCGCATCATCCCCCTCGAAGGGCGCGCCGGGCGCGCCTCAGGCGGGAAGGCTAGGTCGATGGCACCGGTGCAATCGGCGGCAATGCCCGGGGGCCTCGCGCATCTTATGCGCTATCGGCAGGGCAGACAGCATATTTTGCTGCGGCTGGTTTCCGGGGGATGGAAGCCCTCCCCCGGCCTTCAGCCCACCCGGAAGCGGGCCGGATCCTCGACGCCCAGCTCGCGGCCCTTGGCGTCGAAGGCCTGCTCATAGACCACCGACAGCATGGTCTGGCCGGCATGGTCCTCGGCCTCGGCCAGCGCCGCCTCGGGGCCGACGGCCAGCAGGTGGGTGGCCTGGGCGGCCAGGCCGGCGCTGTGCATGGTCTCGACCAGCAGCTTGGCCTCGGTCACGGCCAGCTCACGCTCCAGGCTGGTGGCGCGCACCGTCTGGGCCTCGAGCGCGGCGCGCAGCCCGGCGACGCCGTCCTGCAGCCGGGTGGCCAGCCCTTCCAGCTCCGCCAGGCGCTCGGCCGGCAGCATGTCGGAGGCGCTCACGCGCGGAGGCCCTGACGGCGGGCGGCGATGATGGGTGCGTCGACCGTAAACATGCGGCCAGCATAGGCCGGCCCGCCGCGGATGACGACCCGGGGGGAAGCCGCAGCAACCATGGCCGGGTCGACCATTTCGCGCATGCGAAGGGCGTTCCCCCGTGGCATAAGCCGCCCGCCCGCCCCTCCAGCTGTCCGGAATGCCATGATCCGCCTCGACAACATCAGCAAGCAGAACGGCCAGCAGCTGCTCTTCATCGAAGCCTCGGCCGCGCTGCAGAAGGGCGAGAAGGTCGGGCTGGTCGGGCCGAACGGCGCCGGCAAATCCACCCTGTTCCGCATGCTGACCGGCCGCGACGAGCCCGATGAAGGCCTGGTGCTGGTCGAGCGCGGCGTCACCATCGGCTTCTTCAGCCAGGATGTCGGCGAGATGGCCGGGCGCAGCGCCGTCTCCGAGGTGATGGACGGCGCCGGCGACGTCAGCAGCATCGCGGCCGAGCTGGCTTCCCTCGAGGCGGCGATGGGCGATCCGGACCAGCTCGACCGCATCGACGAACTCGTGGAACGCTTCGGCGAGGTTCAGGCCCGCTTCGAGGAGCTCGGCGGCTATGCGCTGGAGAGCAAGGCGCGGGAAGTGCTGGCCGGGCTCAGCTTCAGCCAGGAGATGATGGACGGCGATGTCAGCCGGCTGTCGGGCGGCTGGAAGATGCGCGTGGCGCTGGCCCGCATCCTGCTGATGCGCCCCGACGTCATGCTGCTCGACGAGCCGTCGAACCACCTGGACCTGGAAAGCCTGATCTGGCTGGAGAACTTCCTCCGCGGCTATGACGGCGCCCTGCTGATGACCTCGCACGACCGCGAGTTCATGAACCGCATCATCAACAAGGTCATCGAGATCGATGGCGGCGCGCTGACCAGCTATTCCGGCGATTACGGCTTCTACGAGCAGCAGCGGGCGCTGGCCGAGCAGCAGCAGCAGGCGCAGTTCGAGCGCCAGCAGGCGATGCTGGCCAAGGAGATCAAGTTCATCGAGCGCTTCAAGGCGCGCGCCTCGCATGCCTCGCAGGTGCAGAGCCGGGTGAAGAAGCTCGAGAAGATCGACCGGGTCGAGCCGCCGAAGCGCCGCCAGGCGGTCAGCTTCGACTTCCAGCCGGCGCCGCGCTCGGGCGAGGACGTGGTCAGCCTGAAGGGCGTCGCCAAGCGCTATGGCGAGAAGATCATCTATGACGGCTTCGACTTCCTGGTCCGCCGGCGCGAGCGCTGCTGCGTGCTCGGCAGCAACGGCGCCGGCAAGTCGACGCTGCTGAAGCTGGTGGCCGGCACCTCGGCGCCCGACACCGGCAGCGTGACGCTCGGCGGCAGCGTGAAGATGGGCTATTTCGCCCAGCACGCCATGGAGCTGCTGGATGGCGACCGCAGCGTCGCCGAGGCGCTGGAAGACGCCTTCCCCCGCGCCAATCCGGGCTCGCTGCGCAGCCTGGCCGGCTGCTTCGGCTTCTCCGGCGGCGAGATCGACAAGAAGTGCCGGGTGCTGTCGGGCGGCGAGAAGGCGCGGCTGGTCATGGCGATGATGCTCTACGACCCGCCGAACCTGCTGGTCCTCGACGAGCCGACCAACCATCTCGACCTCGCCACCAAGGAGATGCTGATCGCGGCGCTGGCGCAGTACGAGGGCACCATGCTCTTCGTCTCGCATGACCGCCACTTCCTGGCGGCGCTGTCCAACCGCGTGCTGGAGCTGACCCCGGAAGGCCCGCATGTCTATGACGGCGGCTATACCGAATATGTCGCGCGCACCGGGCAGGAAGCGCCCGGGCTTCGGAGCTGAGACGCAAAAAGGGCGGCACCTTGCGGTGCCGCCCTTTTTCTTTCAGCTGTCTGATGCCGTTGGCATCAGACGTCGAGATTGGCGACCTTCAGCGCATTGCCGACGATGAATTCGCGGCGCGGCTCGACCACGTCGCCCATCAGCGTGGAGAAGACCTGCTCGGCGTCTTCCATGTCCTCGATCTTCACCTGCAGCAGCGTGCGCGCCGCCGGGTCCAGCGTGGTCTGCCACAGCTGGTCGGGGTTCATTTCGCCCAGGCCTTTGAAGCGCTGGATGGCCAGGCCCTTGCGGCCCTGCGCCAGGATTTTTTCCAATGCCGCCAGGGGGCCGGCGACCTCGTGGGCATGGCCGTCGAGGGTCAGCACCGCGGGCTGCGACCAGGCGGCCGACAGCGCGGACTGGCGCTCGGCCAGCCAGCGCGCCTCGGGGCTGCGCAGCGCGGCCTGGTCCAGGCGATGCCGGTCGGCGACGCCGCGGACCGTGCGGCCCATGACCAGCCCCTCCGCGCCCGGCGCCACGACCCAGCCGCGCTCGGTCGGGCGCGCCAGGGCGTCGAGCCGGCGGGCCAGCTCCGGCGCCGCGGCGAGCGAGCGCTCGACGTCATGCGTCAGCGCACCGGTGATGGCGGCCTGCTCCACCAGCTCGGTCGGCACATTGCCGGACAGGCGGCGGATGCGGCTGGAGATCTGGCGCAGCTGCTCGACGATCTCGGCCAACTCGGCATCCTCGGCGACGCGGCCGTCGCCGTAGCGCAGCGAGGCGTTGTGCAGCGCCTTCTCGAGCAGGAAATCCTCGAGCGCGCGGTCGTCCTTCAGGTAGCGCTCCTCCTGGCCGCGCTTGGCGCGGTAGAGGGGCGGCTGGGCGATGTAGAGATGCCCGCGCGCCAGCAGCTCCGGCATCTGCCGGAAGAAGAAGGTCAGCAGCAGCGTGCGGATATGCGAGCCGTCGACATCGGCGTCGGTCATGATGACGATGCGGTGGTAGCGCAGCTTGTCGGCGGAGAAGCCGCCGCGCTCCACCGGGCCGGTGCCGATGCCGGTGCCGAGCGCGGTGATCAGCGTGCCGATTTCCGCAGACGACAGCATCTTGTCGATGCGCGCGCGCTCGACGTTCAGGATCTTGCCCTTCAGCGGCAGGATCGCCTGGAAGCGGCGATCGCGCCCCTGCTTGGCGGAGCCGCCGGCCGAGTCACCCTCGACGAAGAAGATCTCGCACTTGGTGGGATCCTTCTCCTGGCAGTCGGCGAGCTTGCCGGGGAGCGTGGAGATGTCGAGCGCGTTCTTGCGGCCGACCTTCTCCCGCGCCAGCTGCGCCGCCTTGCGGGCAGCAGCGGCCAGCACGACCTGGTCGAGCACCGCGCGGGCTTCCTTCGGATGCGTCTCGAACCAGTGGGACAGCGCATCGGCCACCGCCATCTGCACCACCGGCTGCACCTCGGAGGAGACCAGCTTGTCCTTGGTCTGCGAGGAGAACTTCGGGTCCGGCACCTTGACCGAGATGACCGCGGTCAGGCCCTCGCGCATATCCTCGCCGGAGAGCTCGACCTTTTCCTTCTTGGCCAGCTCCTCGGCATACTTCATCACCACGCGGGTCAGCGCCTGGCGGAAGCCGGCCTGGTGGGTGCCGCCGTCGCGCTGCGGGATGTTGTTGGTGAAGCACAGCGCCTGCTCATGCGGGCTGTTGTTCCACCACATCGCCAGCTCGACCTGGATGCCGGTGCCTTCCTTGGCCTTCAGGCTGATCGGCGGCTTGAAGATCGGCTCCTTGCTGCGGTCCAGCCATTCGACGAAGGCGGTGAGCCCGCCGTCGAAGCGGAAATTCGTCTCGCGCGCCGCCTCGCCCAGCGCGACCGGACGGTCGTCGCGCAGGTTGATGGCCAGGCCGGAATTGAGGAAGGCGAGCTCGCGCAGCCGCTTCTCCAGCACCGAGAACTCGTATTCGGTGCGGGTGAAGGTGCCGGCGGAAGGCTTGAAGCTGACGCGGGTGCCGGTCGGGTGCTCGGTCGGGCCGATCACCTTCAGCGGCTGCACCGTGTCGCCATGCTCAAAGCGGATGAAATGCTCCTGGCCGTTGCGCCAGATGACGACGTCCATCCATTCGGACAGCGCGTTCACCACCGCGGCGCCGACGCCGTGCAACCCGCCGGAGACCTTGTAGGAATTCTGGTTGAACTTGCCGCCGGCATGCAGCCGGGTCAGCACGACCTCGGCGGCCGAGACGCCTTCCTCGGCATGGATGTCGGTGGGGATGCCACGGCCGTCATCGGTGACGGTGACCGAGCCATCGGCGTTCAGCACCACGTCGCAGCGCGTGGCATAGCCGGCCTGCGCCTCGTCGACGGCGTTGTCGATGATTTCGAAGGCCATGTGGTGCAGGCCGGAGCCGTCATCGGTGTCGCCGATATACATGCCGGGCCGCTTGCGGACGGCTTCCAGTCCGCGCAGCACGGTGATGGAGGCGCTGTCATAGGCCTCCGCCGAAGCGTCGGAGGCGGGGATCGGCGCACGCGCGGACTCACTCATGCCGGCGGGAAACTCCTGCTCAGGACAGTCTGAAAGACAGGATTTTATAGCAGCTTATGCAGGGGCCGGCACGGGGAAATCGGCAACCTCGCGGAGCCCGCCGGGGATGGCTGCGAAAAGCTGCGCCTGGCCACGCAGCGGCTCGAAGGGCGCGGCCTCGGTGCCGGTCAGGAAGCACTGCGCCGGCAGCGCCGCCAGCGCCGCGAACAGCGCCTCGCGCCGGCCGGGATCGAGATGGGCGGCAACCTCGTCCAGCAGCAGCAGCGGCGCGAAGCCGCGATGCGCGGCGACCAGCGCAGCCTGGGCCAGGACCGTGCTGACCAGCAGCGCCTTCTGCTCGCCGGTGGAGCAGAGCTCGGCCGGGATCTCCTTCGGCAGCAGCACCATGCGCAGGTCGGTGCGATGCGCGCCCTGCCTGGCGCCCCCCGCCGCGGCGTCGCGCGCGCGGTCGGCAGCCAGGCCGTCGCGCAGCGCGTCCTCGACGGCGAGCGCCGGCTGCTCGGCGAGTGCCGCGGCAATCGGGCAGAGCATCTCGAGCCGGGCGGCGGGGAAGCTGCCGGCGACGCCCTGGCCCAGCATGGCATTGAGCTGGCCGGCGGCGCTGCGGCGCGCGGCGACGGCGGCCACCGCATGGCGGGCCATGGTGTCCTCGAGGGCTGCCAGCCAGCGGGCGTCGCGCCGTCCCTCGGCGAGCAGGCGGTTGCGCTGGGACATGGCCGATTCGAAGGCGGCGACGTCGCGGGCATGGCTTGGCTCGCGCGCCCAGACCAGCCGGTCGAGGAATTTGCGCCGGCCGCTGGCGCCTTCCTGGAACAGCCGGTCCATCTGCGGCGTCAGCCAGAGGGCGGCGGCATGGGCGGAGAGCTCCGCCTGGCTGCGGATGGCATTGCCGTCGAGGCGGAAGCTGCGGCGGTCCTGCCCGGCCTCGCTGCCGGTGCCGATGGTGACCGGGCCGAGCGGCCCATCGAAATGCCCGGCAATGGTCCAGGACAGGCCATGGTCGCCCTCGCGCCGGCCGAGCTCGGCGCCCTTGGCGGCGCGCAGGCCCCGGCCCGGGCCGAGCAGGCTGATCGCTTCCAGCAGGTTGGTCTTGCCGGTGCCGTTGGCGCCGGCGATGGCCACGAGCTTGGCGGAAAATTCCTGGTCGAGCCGAGGATAGCTGCGGAAGTCCTGCAGCATCAGGCGATGGAGGCGGAGCGTCGAACCCAGGTTCACGATCTGGCCTTTAGCACCGGCGGCAAGGGCACGCAAAAAAGCCGCCCTGGCATGATGGCCTGGGCGGCTGATTTGTTGATTTGATCTTGGATGCGGGGACAGGATTTGAACCTGTGACCT
>NZ_MLCO01000220.1 GCF_001982615.1 Teichococcus deserti
GGACATCGTGGCGACGGAGCTCTCGGGCTGGCGCTAGCGCCAGCGCAGAGCCAGCGCCACCACCGAGGCCGCGAGCGACAGCCCCATCACGCCCGCCCAGCCCGCGAAACCCTGCACCGGGGCGCCGAGCCCCGCGCCGCCGGCCATGCCGATGAAGACGCTGGTGAACAGCAGCGCGTTCAGCCGGCTGCGCGCCTCGGGCTGCAGCCCGTAGACGATGGTCTGGTGGGCGACGAGCGCCGCCTGCACGCCGAAGTCGAAGCCCACCGCGCCGACGGCCAGCAGGGTCAGCGCGACCGGCATCGGCAGCGGCCCGGCCAGCGCAGCACCCAGCAGCAGGGCGAAGGACAGCACCGAGATCGCCGCGCCCAGCCGCGTCACCACCGCAGGACCCCGCTTGTCGGCCAGCCGGCCAGCCAAGGGTGCGGCCAGCGTCCCCGCCGCACCCGCCAGGCCGAAGGCGCCGGCGGCGGCGCTGCCCAGCCCATAGGACTGGTGCAGCATCAGCGCCAGCCCCGACCAGAAGGCGGAGAAGCCGAGCGCCAGCGCGGCCTGGGCGAAGGCCGCCCGCCGCAGCGACGCCTGCCCCTGCCACAGCCGCAGCAGCGACAGAAGCAGCCCGCCATAGGGCAGCTGCGTCGTGGGGGAAAACCGCGGCAGACCGGCGAAGGCCGCAGCCAGGATGCCGGCCTCGGCGATGGCCGCGACCAGGAAGACCGTCCGCCAGCCGAAATTCTCGGCGATGATCCCGCTGGCGACGCGGGACAGCAGGATGCCCAGCAGCAGCCCGGTCATCACCGTCCCCACCATGCGTCCGCGCTGCGCGGCCGGCGCCAGGATCGCCGCCGCCGGCACGATGTCCTGCGCCACCGTGGCCGTCAGCCCGATCGCCAGGCTGCCGGCCAGCAGCAGCGGCAGGCTCGGCGCCATGCCGGTGCCGGCCAGCGCCAGCACCAGCAGCGCCGCCTTCGCCAGGATCAGCCGCCGCCGGTCGAACTTGTCGCCCAGCGGCGCGAGAAGAAGGATGCCCAGCGCATAGCCCAGCTGGGCCAGCATCGGCGCCAGCCCGACCGCGCCGGGATGGCCGAAGGCCTCCCCCAGCAGCCCCAGCATCGGCTGGACATAATAGAGCGACGCCACGCTGAAGCCGGCGCCGCTGGCCAGCAGCAGCACCAGGCCGGGGCCCGGCCCGGTGGTGGCCAATGCATCATCCGTATGGGTCAGGCTCGACGTCGACATGGGAAAGCCTCCAGGAACAGGTGGCCTCCCAGATATCCCGCAGCGCAGCAGGGCTGTAGTGGCCGCTGCCGCAGAAGCATGATACGTCCGGCGTATGACCGAGCTCCGCGACGGCGCCGATCGCCTCGAGCTGATGCGCAGCTTCCTGACCGTGGCCGAGACCGGGACCCTCTCGGCCGCGGCAAGGCGGCTTGGCGTCAGCCAGCCCACCATCAGCCGGCGGCTGCAGCAGCTGGAACGCCTCCTCGGCCTGCGGCTGCTGCGCCGCTCCACCCACGGCCTGTCGCTGACCGCCGAGGGCGAGCGGGCGTTGGCCCAGGCCCGCGACCTGCTCGACGGTTGGGAGGCGCTGGAAGCCTCGCTCCGCGGCGCCCGCGACGCGCCGCGCGGGCTGCTGCGCGTCCAGGTGCCGCATGCCTTCGGCCAGGACCAGCTGATCGCGCCGCTGGCCGAATATCTCCGCAGCTGGCCCGAGGCCCAGGTCGAATGGCGCCTGATCGACCGCGCCCCGGACTTCATCGGCGGCGCCGTCGACTGCGCCATCCGCGTCGGCTGGGTCGAGGACCCCTCGGTCGTCGCCGTGCTGCTGGCCGAGGTGCCGCGCATCGCGGTCGCCGCCCCGGGCCTCTGGGGCGAGGGCCCGCCGCCCGAGACCGCCGCCGCGCTCGCCCCGCTGCCCTGGCTGGCGCTGACCACCTATTACCGGGAGGAACTGCTGCTGACCCATGCGACGGAGGGCACGCACCGCCTGGCGCTGCGCCCGCGCATGGCGACCGACAGCCTCTACGCGCTCCGCGCCGCGGCGCTGGCCGGCGTCGGGGCGGCGGTGCTCTCGGCCTGGGTGGTGGCGGAGGACCTGGCCGCCGGCCGCCTGGTCCGCCTGGCCCCGGGCTGGCAGGCGGCGCCGCTGCCCGTCTACCTGATCTACCCGGCCGGCCGGCTGCAGCCCGCGCGGCTGAGGGAGTTCATCGCCCTGATCCGCGCCCGCCTGCCCGGCATCGCGGGGTTGACGCCGCGTTGACAGCGCCGGCCCGCGGCCGAAAGCTGCGAGCCGTCCAGGGAGAACACCGGAAGAAATGGCCTCCACCGTCCTTGATTCCCTGCTGTTCCGCGATGCCTTCTCGACGCCCGCCATGCGCGCCGTCTTCGCCGACCGCAGGCTGATCGCCCGCTATATCGAGGTGGAAATCGCCCTGGCCCGCGCCGAGGCCCGGCTGGGCGTCATCCCCGCGCAGGCGGCCGAGGCGATCGCCGCCCGCTGCAGCCTGGAGACTCTCGACTTCGAGACGCTGCGACAGGAGACCGACAATGTCGGCTATCCGATCCTGCCGCTGGTGCACCAGCTGGTCGGGCAATGCGGCGAGGCCGGGCGCTACCTCCATTGGGGCGCCACCACCCAGGACATCATGGACACCGCCGACGTGCTGCGCATCCGCGACGCCATCACGCTGGTCGAGGCCGATGTCGCCGAGCTGAGGACGATCCTCGCCGACCTGGCGGAGCGGCATCGCGACACGCCGATGGCCGGGCGGACGCATCTGCAGCAGGCCCTGCCGGTCACCTTCGGCTACAAGGCCGCCATCTGGCTGGCCGGCTTCGACCGCCATGCCGAGCGGCTGCGCCAGCTCAGGCCCCGCCTGCTGGTCGGGCAGTTCGCCGGCGCCGCCGGGACGCTGGCCTCTCTCGGCGCGCGGGGCCTCGCCGTGCAGGCCGAATTCTGCAAGGAGCTCGGCCTCGGCCAGCCAGTCACCACCTGGCATGTCGCCCGCGACGCCTTTGCCGAAACCGTCAACCTGCTGGCCCTGATCGCCGGGTCATTGGGCAAGATCGCGCTCGACATCACCCTGCTGGCCTCGACCGAATTCGCCGAGCTCTACGAGCCTTTCGTCAAAGGCCGCGGCGCCTCCTCCACCATGCCCCAGAAGAGAAACCCGATCTCGGCGGAGCTGATGCTGGCGGCCTCCAAATCGGTGCGGCAGCAGGCCGGGCTGATGCTCGACGCCATGGTGCAGGACCTGGAACGCGCCACCGGCCCCTGGCATGCCGAATGGGTCGCCATCCCCGAGGCCTTCCTGCACACCGCCGGCGCCCTACACCAGGCGAAGTTCGCGCTCGGCGGGCTGATCGTCGATGCCGGCAGGATGCAGCAGAATCTGGGGCTGAGCCGCGGGCTGATCGTCGCCGAGGCGGTGATGATGGGCCTGGCCCCGCACACCGGCCGCGACGCGGCGCATGACATCGTCTACGACGTCTGCCGCGCGGTGAACGAGCAGGGCGGCAGCCTGGCCGAGGCGCTGTCCCGCCACCCGGAGGTCACCCGCCACCTGGACCGCGCCGCCATCGACCGCCTGACGGATCCGGCGAACTATCTCGGCCTGGCGCCGCAGATGGTCGACCGCGCCGTCGCCGCCTCCCGCGCGCAGGGCTGACACGAAAAGGGGCGCGACCCTCTCAGGTCGCGCCCCGCCTGCCGCCATGCCGGGCTTCGCCAGGCCGGCATGGCAGTTCGCGTGGAAACTCAGATCCGCTGGTCGGGGATGCCCGTGCCGGTGCCCGGCGCGCCGACGACGCGGCCGGTCGTGCCCGGCGGATCCATCGGCTCGACGCGGCCGTCCCAGCCGGCGGCGCGATACTCGGCCTCGCGGTCGCGGAGGTTCACCGGGCTGTGGCGGTCGAGGATGGTCTCGGCCTCCGCCCGGCGCATCTCGTCGGTGCGCACCGACACCATGCTGCCGCCGCGGCGCATGCCCTCGGCATAGACCGGCGCATCGGCCTCGCTGACGCCGGCGCCGGTCAGGCTGCCGATCAGCCCGCCCGCCGCGGCGCCCGCTCCGGCGCCGGTCAGCGCGGCGACCAGCGCGCCCGCGGCGACGATCGGGCCGATGCCCGGGATGGCCAGGGCGCCGAGGCCGGCCGCGAGGCCCGCGCCGCCGCCCACCACCGTGCCCAGGGTCGCGCCGATGCCGGCGCCGGACTTGCCGCCTTCCTTGGCGTCGTGATGGGTCGTGTCATGCGCGGCATGGCCGTGGTTCAGCGGCTCGGCGCCATGCGCGACGATGCCGACATCCTCCGGCGAGAAGCCGGCGGCTTCCAGCGCGCGCACGGCCTGCAGCGCATGCTCGCGGGTGTCGAAAAGCCGGGTGATGGTGATCTGGCTCATGGGGAGTTCCTCCTCTGCTGCTCGGTTCAGCGCGCCGCGGCGGTGCCGGAGACCACCTGGCCCTGGAAGTCCAGGCCGACCTGCTCGGGCTTGCCGTCACGCATCGCCTGGCCGCGCCAGACGCCCTGATCGTCCTTCTTCAGCCCTTCGACCTGGGTGAAGCCGGCGGCCTCGATGCGGCCGCGCGCCTGCGCCTCGGTGAAGCTGTTGGCGCCGGCGGCCGGGACGCTGCCGATGGCGGGCGGCGTGTTGCGCTCGGCCGGGCGCTCGCCGGGGGTGGTGGTGGCCGGCGGGACGGCGGTGCGCTCCGGCGGGGACGGGTTGGCGCCCGGTGCCGGGGCGGCGGCGCCCTGCGCCATGGCAGCCGGGGCTGCCAGCAAGGCGACAACAAGAGCCAGGGCCGGGG
>NZ_MLCO01000221.1 GCF_001982615.1 Teichococcus deserti
CGGCAGGCTTGGGCGCGGTCGGCAGCGGGGTGACCTTGGCGGTCGCTGCCGCTGCCGGGGCCGGCGCCGGGGCGGGCGCGGTGGCGGCGGGCTCGACGGGCTCGGCCGCAACGGCCTCCTCCTCGGCCTTGGCCAGCAGCGGCTCGCGCAGCAGGCTGATCACCTGGGCCAGCTGGGCGCACATGTCGCCGCGCTTGACCACCAGATCGAGGATGCCGTGCTCCAGCAGGTATTCGGCGCGCTGGAAGCCTTCGGGCAGCTTCTCGCGCACCGTCTGCTCGATGACGCGGGCGCCGGCGAAGCCGATCATGGCGCCGGGCTCGGCGATGTGGATGTCGCCCAGCATGGCGAAGGAGGCGGTGACGCCGCCGGTCGTCGGATCGCACATGACGACGATGAAGGGCAGGCGGGCCTCCTTCACCATCTGCGTCGCGATCACCGTGCGCGGCATCTGCATCAGGCTGACCGCACCTTCCTGCATGCGCGCGCCGCCCGAGGCGGTGAAGACGATCAGCGGCGCGTCCTGCAGCACGGCGAGCTTGGCGGCGGTCACGATGGCCTCGCCGACGCCGGCGCCCATCGAGCCGCCCATGAAGCCGAACTCGAAGGCGGCGACGACGGCGCGGCGGCCCTCGATCGTGCCATGCGCCACGGCGACCGCGTCATCCTGGCCGCCCTTGGCCTGGGCTTCCTTCAGCCGGTCGGCATAGCGGCGCTGGTCGCGGAAGCGCAGCGGGTCGGCCGGCGCCCGCGGCAGCTCGATGCGCTGGAAGCCGGGATCGAAGGTGTATTCCAGGCGGCGCTGCGCCGGGATGCGCATGTGGTGGCCGCAATGGGTGCAGACATGCAGCGACCGCTCGAGGTCGCGGTGGAAGATCATCTGCTCGCAGGCCGGGCATTTGTGCCAGAGGTTGTCCGGCACCTCCTTGCGGCCGAGCCATGTCTGGATCTTCGGCAGCGCCCATTCGCTGATCCAGTTCATGCGGAGACCTCTCTTTCCTGCTGTCCGCGCCGGCTGGTCGCGAAGTCGGCGGTGGTAGGCTTCGTGGCCGCGCGAAGCAAGGGGCAAGCCGGCCGGGCCTTCCGGGAGGCCCGCGCCGCACTCCGCGGCGCGGCCTGAGAATTGGATGAAAAGGTGGTCATTTCAACTGGCAAGGGCCTGGGCGCGGCGTTTGAATGAGGCCGCCGGGATGGCCCGGCGCCATCGCGGGATGCCACGCCTCATGACCCCCTCTCTGCTGCTGCCGCCGCTGCTGCTGATCGGCTCCAACCTGGTGATGACCTATGCCTGGTACGGCCACCTGAAGCACCCCTCCTGGCCGATGTGGCTGGCGGTGCTGCTGAGCTGGGGGCTGGCCTTCTTCGAATACTGCCTGGCAGTGCCCGCGAACCGCATCGGCTACGGCGCCTATACCGGCCAGCAGCTGAAGATCATGCAGGAGGTGATCACGCTGATCGTCTTCGGCGGCTTCTCGGTGATGGTGCTGGGCGAGCCGCTGCGCTGGACCTACCTGGCCGCGATGGGCTGCCTGGTGATGGCGGTGGTCTTCATCTTCCTGCCGGTCGACTGAGTGTCCGTCAGCGGCCGCACGGACAGGAAGAAGAGGGGTCCAGGGGAATTCCTTCCCCTGGCCCGGCTTACTTCTTGAACAGTTTCCTGAGCCAGTTGATGAGCCCGCCGTTGTTGGCCGGCCGGCGGCTGGCCCGCGGCTGCGCCGCATGCGGCCGCGGCGCCGGGGGCGCCGCGCTGGCCAGGGTGTGCCGCCCGGTATCCTGCGCCGCGATCAGCCGGCGCTCGAGCGCCACGACCTGGGCCACCGCCTCGGGCGGGTGATGCGCGGCCAGCGCCTCGGCGGTCGTCGCCGCGTCGGTCCATTCCTCGGCGCGGCGGAGGGCGTCGATCACCCGCACCGTCTGCTCGGCGTCCAGGGGCGGGCCGGAGCGCCACAGCGCCACCGCGTCGCGCCGCCAGGCGACGGCCAGGTCCGGCCGGTTCATGTCGTCGGCGACCCAGGCGGCGTGCAGCGTCGCCTCAGCGCCGGCGTGGAGCGCCCCGGTCTCCTCCAGCACATGGGCCCAGGCCAGGAAGCGGCGGGCCAGCGGCGGGTGGCTGGTGTCGGCGATCAGCGCGCGGAAGGGGGCGGCCGCCACAGCATCGGCCGCCGCCGGATGGGCGCGGCCGATATCGGGGGCGGCATAGGCGCAATGCGGGCATTGCTGCAGCCAGCGGGCCATGGTGCCGCGCAGCGGCTCGCCGGGACGCAGGTCCAGGTCGGGCGCCTGCTCGGGCGGGCCGGGGCGGAAGGGCGGCTGCCGGCTTTCGCCGCCGCAGACGGCGCAGCGCAGCGCGCCGGCGGCATCGCCGGAGCGGGCGTTGGCCGAAGGGGAGCCGGCGGAAGACGGACCAGCGCTGGGAGGCATCGCCATTCTGTCAAACTAAGCATCAACCGCGCCCGCGCGAAGGGGTGGCGACCCGCAAACATTGCAGTTCTCGCGCCCTGGTGTTGCGGGGGCGGGTGTTGCGTGGGCGGGGCGGCCGGGCCAAACATGCGGCCATGCCCCGCGGCGACCTCTTCCCCGATATCGCGCCCTTCGAGACCGGCCTGCTGCCGCTGTCGGGGGGGCATGTGATGTATTGGGAGCAGGTGGGCAATCCGCGCGGCCAGCCGGCGCTGTTCCTGCACGGCGGCCCGGGCGCCGGGGCGGGGGCGGTGCACCGCCGCTTCTTCGACCCCGCCCATTGGCGGATCATCATCTTCGACCAGCGCGGCTCCGGCCGGTCGCGGCCGCTGGGCGAACTCGCCGGCAACACCACGCCGAACCTGGTCGCCGATATCGAGACGCTGCGGCGGTTCCTCGGAATCGACAGCTGGCTGCTGTTCGGCGGCTCCTGGGGCTCGACCCTGGCGCTGGCCTATGCCCAGGCGCATCCCGACCGGGTGCAGGGCTGCGTGCTGCGCGGCGTCTTCCTGGGAAGGGCGCAGGAGGTGGAGTGGTTCCTCTACGGCATGCGCCGGATCTTCCCGGATGCCTGGAGCCAGTTCGCCGAATTCATCCCGGCACCCGAGCGCGGCGACCTGCTGCGCGCCTATTTGGCCCGGCTGACCGACCCCGACCCGCAGGTGCATTTCCCCGCCGCCCGGGCCTGGAGCCAGTATGAAGGCCTGTGCTCGACGCTGATGCCGAGCCCGGACACGGTGGCGAGCTTCGCCCAGGACCGCACCGCGCTGGGCCTGGCGCGGATCGAGGCGCATTACTTCGCCCACGACCTGTTCCTGCCACCCGAGGGGCTGCTGGGCGGCATGGCGCGCATCGCCCATATTCCGGCCGAGATCGTCCAGGGCCGCTACGACATGGTCTGCCCGGCGGAGAGCGCCTTCGACCTGGCCGCCGCCTGGCCGCGCGCCCGGCTGACCGTTGTCCCCGATGCTGGCCATTCGGCGCTGGAGCCGGGGGTGCGGGTGTCGCTGGTGGCGGCCGTGGAACGCTTCCGCCGCCGCGGCTGAGCGGCCGCGGAAGCCGGGTTCCGTTGCGGCGCGATATGCACTAGCTTGCCGCGCGTGTCTCCGTAGCTCAGCCGGATAGAGCACCAGATTCCTAATCTGGGGGCCGTGGGTTCGAATCCCGCCGGGGACATTTTTCCGGATTTTCATCGCGGGCGGACAGGTGGGTCGCAGGACGGCCCGGCCGCGATGGCGCTGGCCGCCATTGCGAAGCCATGCCCCTCAATCGATCCGATATCCCAACGAACCGGCTTGAAACCTCTCCCATGGACGCGAGTTGATGAAGCAAACCGGCCTGCATGGCCAGTCATTTTCGTTTCGAAGTCGGACATTGATTTAAAATCACCAATACATGCGAATTCATGTGGCCTCCTCTCTCCCAAGAACCGATCGTTTTCTGGACTGTAATTCTCCGGTTGGACGCGGCGATTCTGTGATTGTTCTGGCCATTCCTCATTTCAGGGTGGACATTCATCCGATGGATGCCTAGACCTTGGCGCGAAGCCGGCGGCGTCTCTGGACTGTGTCATTTTCAGGGCACAATCCACAGATGCCGTCATCTGCTCACTCAATGGAGGTGATGCCGCTCCCGAAGGCGGGCGGCAGGCCCGAGGACGACCCGAGGACCATGCAAACCACGACCATGCCGGGCGGCGACGCCCGGCCGAACCCGTCTGCGATGCCGAGCCCCGCCGCCGCCCCGGCGGCGCCCCAGGGAATTCCCCTGGCCGAGGAGGCCGCCGCCCCGGTGAAGATCGCGCTGCGGAACGTCTTCAAGGTGTTCGGCGACCGGCCCGAGGCCGCGATCGCCCTGGCCCGCCAGGGCCGCACCAAGGAGGAGATCCTGGCCGAGACCGGCTGCACCATCGGCGTGCACGATGCCAGCTTCGACATCCATGCCGGCGAGATCTTCGTCATCATGGGGCTGTCGGGCTCCGGCAAGTCGACCCTGCTGCGGCTGATCAACCGGCTGATCGAGCCGTCTGCCGGCGCCATCGAGATCGATGGCCAGGATGTGACGAAGCTCTCCGCCCAGGACCTGATCGCGCTGCGCCGCCGCGATATGGCGATGGTCTTCCAGTCCTTCGCGCTGCTGCCCAACCGCACGGTGCTGGACAATGCCGCCTTCGGCCTCGAGGTCGCCGGCGTGAAGGAGGCCGAGCGCCATGCCCGCGCCATGGCGGCGCTGAAGGGTGTCGGCCTGGCGCCTTATGCGCAGTCGCGCCCCGACGCGCTCTCCGGCGGCATGAAGCAGCGCGTGGGTCTCGCCCGCGCGCTGGCCAGCGAGCCCAGCGTGCTGCTGATGGACGAGGCCTTCTCGGCGCTCGACCCGCTGATCCGCGCCGAGATGCAGGACGAGCTGCTGCGGCTGCAGTCGGAGCACAGCCGCACCATCGTCTTCGTCAGCCACGACCTGGACGAGGCCATGCGCATCGGCGACCGCATCGCCATCATGCAGCACGGCCATGTGGTGCAGGTCGGCACGCCGGACGAGATCGTGACCAAACCGGCCAACGACTATGTCCGCTCCTTCTTCCGCAACGTCGACGTCGCCCAGGTCTTCCGCGCCCGCGACATCGCCCGCGAGACCCAGGTGACGCTGATCGAGCGCCGCGGCATGGCGGTGCCGGCCGCCCTCGAGCGGCTGCGCCGGCATGACCGCGACACCGCCATCGTGGTCGGCCGCGACAAGCGCTACCACGGCATGGTCAGCGCCGATTCCCTGGCGCAGGCCGCCCGCAGCGGCGCCGCCGACCCCTATGCCCGCGCCTTCCTGGCCGATGTCGAGCCGCTGCATGCGGACGACCTGCTGTCCGAGGTGATGGGCCGCGTGGCGCAGAGCCCGCATCCCCTGCCGGTGGTCGATGGCGCGCAGCGCTATCTGGGCTCGATCAGCAAGTCGACGCTGCTCATGAGCCTCGACCGGTCCACCGACTGAACGCCCGCGGAAAGGAGCACGCCATGCAGGATCTCGATCTGCCGATCGGCGAGGCCGCCGATGCGGCCGTCAATTTCGTCCTCGACCATTTCACGCCCACGCTGGACGGCATCGCCGCCGCTATCGCCCTCGTCACCGACAGCCTGCGCGACGTGCTGGTCGGCCTGCCGGCCCCGGTGATCATCGCCGCCATCGCGCTGCTGGCGCTGTGGCGCGTGGGCTGGAAATTTTCTGTCTTCGCCGTGGCCGCGCTCGCTTTGATCATGGGCATGAACCTCTGGCCGCGGATGATGGAGACGCTGTCGCTGGTGCTCGCCGCGACCGGCTTCGCCATGCTGGTCGGCATCCCGCTCGGCATCGCCATGGCCCGCAGCAACGCGGTGCAGGGGGTCGCGCGCCCGGTGCTCGACCTGATGCAGACCATGCCGGCCTTCGTCTACCTGATCCCGGCCGCCATGTTCTTCGGGCTCGGCGCCGTGCCGGGCACGATCGCCACGGTCATCTTCGCCATGCCGCCGGTGGTGCGCCTGACCAATCTCGGCCTGCGCCAGGTTCATTCGGAATTCATCGAGGCCGGGCTCGCCTTCGGCTGCACGCCGACGCAGCTGCTGCTGAAGGTGCAGATCCCCAACGCGCTGCCGTCCATCATGGCCGGCATCAACCAGACCATCATGCTGTCGCTGTCGATGGTGGTGATCGCCTCGATGATCGGCGCCGGGGGCCTCGGCAACACCGTGCTGACCGGCATCCAGCGCCTCGATGTCGGCACCGGCTTCGAGGGTGGACTGGCTGTCGTCGTGCTGGCCGTGCTGCTGGACCGCATCACCCAGAGCTTCGGCAATGCCCGCCCCAGCCTGTTCGGCGGGCTGCGCGCGGCGCTCGGCAGCCGCAAGGCGGCCGAGTCCGAGGACGAGGCCGTCCAGGGCCACCCCGGCCGCGCCTGATCCCTTTCCATTGACTGTCCATACGCGGGTCGTCCGTCGTCGCGCTGACCAGCGCGACGGCCGGCGGGCCTGCGCCACGAACAACAACAGGATTACCGACGCCATGCATGCACGCCGCGCCTTCCTCGGCCTTGCCGCCGCCGCCCCCTTCGCGCTTGCCGCGCCCCGCCTGGCCCGCGCCGCCGGCACCGCCAAGCTGGGCTTCGCCCCCTGGGCCGATGCCGAGTTCATCACCCGCCTGGCCGCCAGGCTCGCCGAGCAGAAGCTGGGGATGAAGGTCGAGCTGGTGCAGACCGATGTCGCGCCGCTCTACCAGGGCCTGGCCCGCGGCGATGTCGACGCCATGCTGATGTGCTGGCTGCCGAAGACCCATGCCGATTACTGGCAGCGCGTCGAGGGCAAGGCCGAGCGCCTGGGCGTCCTCTACAACGGCGCCAAGCTGGGCTGGGTGGTGCCCGCCTATGTCCCGGAGTCCGAGCTGGCCTCGATCGCCGACCTGGCGAAGGACGATGTCCGCGGCAAGCTTTCGGGCCGCATCCAGGGCATCGAGCCGGGCGCCGGCCTGACCCGGCTGTCGCGCCAGACCATTGCTGACTATGGCCTCGACTACACGCTGCAGGAATCCAGCGAGGCGGCGATGCTGTCGATGGTCGAGCGCTCGATCCGCCGCAAGCAGTGGATCGTCGCCACCGCCTGGAGCCCGCACTGGATGTTCGGCAAGCACGAGCTGCGCTATCTCGCTGATCCGAAGGGCGCGCTGGGCGGGGCGGAGGAGGTCATCGCCCTCGGCCGGCCGGGGCTGCGCCAGGCGCAGCCGCAGCTGGCGGCCTTCCTCTCCAAGCTGAACATGCCGCTGGCCGAGCTCGAGGCCGCCATGCTGGTCGCCCAGGAGAAGGACAACGACGCCGCCGTCGAGGCCTATATCTCCGAGCATGCCAGCCGGGTGAACGGCTGGTTCGCCGGCTGATGTCTGTCGGTTCGGGCCGGGGCGTCGCCCCGGCCCGGCCGTTTCGTCAGCCCGCCATCGCCAGGCTGGAGGCCAGGCCATAGGCGCTGCGCTCGCCCGGGATCGGCGCCAGGCGCGAGGTCAGGCCCAGCACCGTCTCGGCGCCGCCGAGATACAGCGCGCCATCGGGGGCCAGCAGCCCGGCCAGCGCGTTCAGCACCCGCTCCTTGGTCGGCGGATCGAAGTAGATCAGCACGTTGCGGCAGAAGATCACGTCGAAGCGGCCCAGCACCCGATGGTCGGCGAGCAGGTTGCGCTCCTCGAACCGGGTCATGGCGCGCAGCTCCGGCGAGGCCCGCCACTTGCCGCCTTCCTGCTTGAAATACTTCACCAGCATCTGCACCGGCAGGCCGCGCTGCACCTCGAACTGGGTGAACAGCCCCTCGCGGGCCCGCTCCACCACCTCGCGGGAGAGGTCGGTGCCGTAGATCTCGGCGTCGCGGATGCCGAGCTCGCGCAGCACCATGGCGCAGGAATAGGCCTCCTGCCCGGTCGAGCAGGCGGCCGACCAGATCCGCAGCTTCTGCCCCGCCGGACGCGCCGCCTGCAGCTTCGGCATCAGCCGCTTCAGGTGGTCGAAGGGCTTGCCGTCGCGGAAGAAGCTGCTCTCGTTGACGGTCAGCGCCTCGGTGACCGCACGGGCCAGGATCTCCGAGCGGGTGTCGCGCAGCTTCAGCGCCAGGGCGTCCAGGCTGGGCAGCCCCTCGCTCCGCAGGATCGGCGCCAGCCGGGTCTCCAGCATGTAGTCCTTGTCCGGCGTCAGCACGATGCCGGCGCGCGACTTCACCAGCGTCGCGATCAGGACAAAGCTATCCGCGTTCATGCGGCGTCTCCGGCCCGGGACTTCCCGTGGCAGCTGAGGCGGTGGTCGAGCGACCTTGGAGGCGGTGTCGATGCCGGCGTGGCGCCGCCGGCTGCGCCCGGCGGGTTCAGGACCCCGCCGGTTCCGGCACCAGGCCGAGCTGGGCCAGCTTGCCGGTCAGGATCTCGTCGTCGAAGGGCTTCATGATGTATTCCTGGGCGCCGGCGCCCAGGGCCATCAGGATGCGCTCGAAGTCGTTCTCGGTGGTGCAGAGCATCACCAGCGGCTCATCCGGGCCGAATTCGGCGCGGGCGGCCTTGAGGAATTCCAGCCCGTCCATGACCGGCATGTTCCAGTCGAGCAGCACCAGCTTCGGCAGGCCGAGCCGGCAGGCATCGAGCGCCTCCTGGCCGTCGGCCGCCTCGGTCACCACGGCGCCGTGCTTCTCCAGCATGCGGCGCGCCAGCTTGCGCACCACCCGGCTGTCATCCACGACCAGGACGGTCAATGCCTCGTCCACGCCAGCGCTCCTTAGGATTTGCCTGCCGATCCCCGGCATCAGGCGGGAGACCCGCCACGTCATGGCGGCATCTAGGGGTGCTGACGTTTACGCGATGTTAACCCCTGTCGAATGGATGGAGACAGCGCAAGCGGGGCGGTTCAGGCGACGATGATGATGTCCTCCAACAGGGGGGCGCCGCCGGTGATGAGGGTGATGGTGATGCCCGCTTCCGGCCCGCTGCCATCCGGGTCCAGGTGAAGGCTGCTGCCCCAACCCGGGACGCCCTGCGTATAGACCAGCCTGCCATGGTCGCCGGTCGCCGGGCCGCCATCGGGCTGATAGAAATCCTCCTCCTCCAGATCCATGCCGGCATAGAGTCCGCCGCCAAAGACCGCTGCCGAGATCAGGATGTAATCCTCGCCGGGCCGGAAATCGGTGATGGAGGACGAGGCCCGCGCCCGGATCTCGAAACGGTCGATGCCCTCGCCGCCGGTCATGATGTTGTTGTAGCCCCGGGCCACCAGCCAGTCGTCGCCGGCGCCACCCTCCATCCGGTCGTTGCCCAGCCCGCCGTCGAGATAGTCGTTGCCCTCGCCGCCGAACAGCAGGTCGGTGCCGTCGCCGGCCAGCAGCGTGTCGTCGCCACCATGGCCGTAGAGCTCGTCCTTGCCGGCCTTGCCCTCCAGCCGGTTGCGGCCGTTGTTGCCGATCAGGATATTGTCCAGGCTGTTGCCGAGCCCGTTCAGGTCGAGCTGGGGCGTGTCGCTCTCCAGGTCGCCCAGGGTGATGTTGTTGGCGAAGCCACCGCCCAGGTTGAAGCTGATCGAGCTGTAGACGGTGTCGACGCCGCCATTGCCGGTCTCGACGATGCGGTCCCCGACATTGTCGACGTAATAGGTGTCGTTGCCGAGGCCGCCGATCATCATGTCGGCGCCTGTGCCGCCGTCGAGCAGGCTGCCATGGGTCGCCGAGCCCTCCAGCCGGTCGTCGCCGCCCAATCCGTATAGGGCGACGCCGGTCGACTCGCCCCTCAGCGTGTTGTTCAGCGCATTGCCGGAGCCGGACCTGGCGGTGCCGGTCAGGGTCAGGTTCTCGACATGGTCGGACAGGGTGAAGGTCACGCTGCTGCGGACGGTGTCGGTGCCCTCGCCGGCATTCTCGATCACCCGGTCCATCAGGTTGTCGACGTAATAGGTGTCGTTGCCGGTGCCCCCATACATCGTGTCGGCGCCGAAGCCGCCATCGATGACGTCGTTGCCGCCGAGGCCGTAGAGCGTGTTCGCCGCCCGGTTGCCGATCAGCGTGTTGGACAGCGAGTTGCCGGTGCCGTCGATCCGACCGTCGCCGGTGAGTGTCAGATTCTCGATGAAGCTGCCGCCGAGCGAGAAGCTGACGCTGCTCTTCACCGTGTCGATGCCGCCGCCGCTGGCCTCGACGACGCGGTCGCCGATATTGTCGACGATATAGATGTCGTTGCCGGCGCCGCCGACCATCCGGTCCGCGCCCAGCCCGCCATTCAGCTGGTCGTCGCCGGCGCCGCCATCCAGCACGTCGTCGCCGCCGCGGCCATAGAGCTTGTCGTTGCCCAGGCCCCCGTTGAACTGGTCGGCGGCCTCGGTGCCGCTGATGTGGTCGTCGCCGTCGGTGCCGTCGAAGACCGCCAGCAGCGTGACGAGCTTGGGCTTGATGGACATCGGGTTTTCCCTCCGCTTGACGAATATTTCGTATCAGGTTGGTTTTACTTGGTGTCAATCCGCGCCGCCCCGCCGGCCGATCAGTTCGGGGTAGCGAAAGGACGCGCTCAAGCCTTTGATCCAGTTTCGAAAACCTCCACCGGTGCCGGGGGCGGGCCGACAGCGAACGACAGGCAGTCGCGCCATCGCCCAACCCGCTCTATCATGCGGCGTGACCGAGCCTGTGAGCGGAGCCTGAAGACCGATGGCCGAAATGCTGCGTGCCCCCGAGCGCGACCGACTGATCGCCTATCTGGAGCGGCACCTGCTGCGCAGCCTGCCGCTGGACGGGCGCGAGGTCGCGGCGCTGCGCGAGACGCATGTGCCCATGGCCACCTCGGAATGGTGCTGGACCGGCGACACCGCGACCGCGGTCGAGCTGCTGGCCCAGCCGGGGCTGCGCTCGCGCTGGGGCAAGCTGTCGGACCGCCTGACCGAGCTGCTGCTGGCCATGGGCCAGGGCCCGCTGCTGATGCGCCGGGTCTCGGCCGCCGAATGCCGCATCGTCCAGGCCGATCCGCGCGACTTCCTGGTGGTCACCGCCACCCACCAGTTCACCGGCGACCTGTCCAAGGGCATCCTCCGCCAGACGGTGCGCGAGGCGCCCAACGGCCGCCCGGTGCACTACACCGGCCACATGGTCGAGTTCCGCATCGGCCGCCAGCGCTTCTGCCTCGATGTCGAGGACGCCATCGCCGAGTTCGGCGTGCAGCCGCAGCCCGGCGGCGCCCTGCTGTTCCATGAGAGCGTGCTGAAGGCCGAGGTCGGGATGCTGCGCAAGACCACCAAGGTGGTCGGGCGCCTGCGCTATGAATACCGCGTCACCGCCGGCGACCCGCGGCTGCAGGCAACGGTGACCTTGCGCGCCGAGCCCGGCGTGCAGCTGACCCGGATCCGCCTGACCACCGCGGTGGACGAGCTCTCGGGCGAGCCGCTCCACCCCTTCTCGCAGATCAACGTCACCGCCGGCGGCCAGTCCCGCGCCGTGACGCTGGGCGCCGAGCCGCTGGCGACGCTGCAGACCGGCGCCACCGAGCTGATCAGCCTGATCGAGGAGAACACCCCCGGCGCCGCGCTCGGCCTGCATATCGCGCCGGCGACGCCCGCCACCGTCTACAGCGTCAAGGCGCAGCCGCGCGACGGCCGGCTGCACTGGCTGCTGCTGCGCCATGCCTGCGACAGCCTGGGCGGCGGCGCCCAGTTCCAGGCGGTGGAGCAGCGGCTGCTGACCGCCGGCAGCGCGACCCTCGGCCTGCCCGCCTATGCCGATCTCCTGCGCGATCCCTCCTCGCTCGCCGGGCGCGACCCGGGGCTCACCGCCGACCATGGCGTCGCGCTGAACGCCGTGGCCACCCAGCTGCTGCATGCCGCCACCCGTGCCTATGACCCGCCGCTGCCCGAGCCGCGCCGCACCGAGCTGCGCGCCTGGTACGACCGCCATCTCGACCTGTTCTTCGCGGCCCTCGGCGAGGGCTCGCCCGAGGGGCTGCGTGGCAGCCGCGTCTATCTGCGCAGCCTGGCCTTCGCCCTGATCTCGCTGACCAGCCTGCACCGCGCGACGGGCGAGGAGCGCTACGGCGCCCGCCTGGCCCGCGGCCTCGACCTGCTGCTGACGCTGCAGCGTTCGGAAGAGGAAGGCGGCGCCTTCGCCGAGCCCGGCCACGCCGCCTATCTGGACAACCACGCCGCCGCCCTGCTGGCCCTGGCCCGCATCAGCCTGCGCTGGCCGGACCCGCGGCTGCAGGGCGCCGTCGCCCGCGCCATCGCCGCCATCCGCATCGGCCAGCAGGAGGTGCCGACCGATGGTGGGCTGCACGCGCTGGAGACGCCGCTGGTGCGCAGCCGCCGCGCCGATGGCCGCTGGGAGGAGGATGGCGGCTTCTGGTCCTTCAAGCTCGGCCTGCTGATGCGCGCCTGCAGCGCGGTGGCGCTGGCCCAGCAGCAGGGCGCGCTGGTGCTGGACGCCGCTACCCAGCAGGCGCTGCAGACCCTGCAGGAGGCCAGCTTCCGCGCCCTGCGCGGCCGGGTGAAGGAAGTCGACGGCACGCTCGAGGTCCGCACCAGCCCGCTGGCCGGCGAGGGCAATGCCGCCACCCAGCCGACCGTGCTGCTGGGCCTGACCGCGCCCGACGCCGCCACCATCCGCCAGGCGGCCGTCCCGGCCTGACCGCGCGCATGACCGTCGCCCTGCACCGCTGCGCTCCGGCGCGGCGTTTCTCTCTGCTCGCTTGCCTCGCGGCGATGCTGACGCTCGGCGCCTGCGCGGCGACGCCCTCGCCGCAGACGACCCTGGCGCCCCCCGTGCCCTATCCGCCCAGCGCGCGCGAGCGGATGCTGCGCATCGCCGAGGCCGAATGGCGCGACTGGGGCGGCATCACCGTCGACCTGCGCACCCCGCGCGCCAGCCGGCCAAGCCGCGGTCCGGGCCCGGAGAGCAACCTGGAAAACTTCCCCCGCGTGCTGGCCTATTGGCGCGCGGTCGAGGACGGCGGCGCCATCGCCCGCAACCGCCGGCTCTACGGCATGGCGCTGGGCGGCGCGCCGGCGGCGCTCTGGGGCGAGCCCGCCTGGTCGGCCGCCTTCATCAGCTATGTCCTGCGCAATGCCGGGGTCGACCAGCGGGAATTCCCGGGCTCGGCGGCGCATGCCTTCTATATCGACGGCATGCTGGCCGATGCGGCCGCCTTCCCGGCCACCGCCCCCTTCATCCCGCATGACTGGGACAGCTACCCGCCGCAGGTCGGCGACCTGGTCTGCGCCGACCGCTCGGACCGGCACCTGGCCCATTGGCAGCTGCGCCGCGCCGAGACCGGCCAGTTCCGCCCGATGCATTGCGACATCGTGGTCCAGGCCGGCCCCGGCGAGGTCGCCGCGATCGGCGGCAACATCGCCGATGCCGTGACCCTGTCGCGCTTCGCCGCCGATGCCAGCGGCCGCCTGCTGCCGCGGCAGCCGGGCGGCGCGCAGTGGTTCGCCGTCTTCGAGAATCGCCTGGGCCGCCTGCCCCCCTGGGGCGGCGCGCCGGCACGCATTTCCTCATCCGGCTGGAGGCCTGCCTCGTGACCGACCTGTTCTCGCCCCTGACGCTGCGCGGCGTCACGCTCCGCAACCGCATCGGCGTCGCGCCGATGTGCCAGTACAGCTGCGGCCCCGACGGGGTGCCGACCGCCTGGCACCTGGGCCACCTGCACGCCCGCGCCATCGGCGGCGCTGCCCTGGTGATCGTCGAGGCCACCGCCGTCAGCCCCGAGGGCCGCATCACCCCGCGCGACGTCGGCCTCTGGAGCGACGCCCATGTCCCGGCGCATCGCCAGCTGGCGGCGATCATCGCCTCCGCCGGCGCGGTGCCGGGGGTGCAGATCGCCCATGCCGGCCGCAAGGCCAGCACCGCCGAGCCTTGGATCGGCGGCCTGGCCACCGAGCATGGCTGGCAGCCGGTCGGCCCCAGCGCCGTGGGCTTCCCCGGCCTGCACGTGCCGACCGCCCTGGACGAGGAGGGCATCGCCAAGGTCATCGCCGACTTCGCCGCCACCGCGAAGCGCTCGGTCGAGGCCGGCTACCGCTTCATCGAGATCCACGCGGCGCATGGCTACCTGCTGCACCAGTTCCTGTCGCCGCTGTCGAACCAGCGCAACGACGCCTGGGGCGGCGACTTCGAGGGCCGCACCCGCCTGGCCCGCGAGGTGGTCAAGGCCGTCCGCGCGGCCATCCCCGACGAGATCGCGCTGGGCATCCGCTTCTCCCACACCGACTGGACCGAAGGCGGCTGGACGACCGAGGAGACGGTCGAGCTGTCCCGCCAGGTCAAGGCGCTGGGCATCGACCTGATCGACGTCTCCTCCGGCGCGCTGGTGCCGGCGCAGATCCCGCTGGCCCCCGGCTACCAGGTCCCCGGCGCCGCCGCGGTCCGCGCCGGGGCGGAGGTCGCCGTCGCCGCCGTCGGTCTGATCACCGAGCCGCAGCAGGCCCAGGATATCCTGACCGAAGGCAAGGCCGACGTGATCCTGCTGGCCCGCGAACTGCTGCGCGACCCCTACTGGCCGATGCACGCGGCCAAGGCTCTCGGCCGCCTCGACGCCATCCAGTCCCCGCCGCAATACGACCGGGCCTGGAGCATGCAGGGCAAGACCGGAGGCGTCGACATGCCGGTGGCGGCAACCCTGCCGGCTCTCGGGTAAAGAGAAGAAAGACGAAGGCGAGGGGAAGGAATTCCCCTCGACCCCTTCTTTTTTCTGTTCTTTTGGCCGTTTTGGGGCAGCGCTTGTTCTGCGGCGCCACCCCGATGGCGCTCCCCCGCAGGTCGCGCTTCGGCGGGGCCGTTTCACGCACTGTCCCCACGTGGACACGGCAGTCAGACAGAAAAATGCCAAGGATCTCCATCACCGCTCGCCTCAGCATCGACGAGACCGAGCTGACCGAAAGCTTCGCCCGCGCCTCCGGCGCCGGCGGGCAGAACGTCAACAAGGTGGAGACCATGGTGCAGCTGCGCTTCGACGCGGCCAACTCGCCCAGCCTGCCCGACGACGTCCGCGCGCGCCTGATCCGCCTGGCCGGCCACCGCGCCACCCAGGCCGGCGAGATCATCATCACCGCCCAGCAGCACCGCACCCAGCTCCGCAACCGCGAGGATGCGCTCGCCCGCATGCTCGAGCTGATCCGCGAGGCCGCCAAGCCGCCGCCGCCCAAGCGCCGCGCGACCAGGCCGACGCTCGGCTCGAAGAAGCGCCGGCTGGAAGGCAAGTCGCAGCGCGGCGAGACCAAGCGCATGCGCGGCAAGCCGGCGCACGACTGATGCCGGCGCCGGACCGCATCCGGAGCCAGGTTCGCCTGGCGCGCGACGCGGCCAGCGGGGTGGAGGCGATCCGGGCCCGCTTCTCCGGCCATGCCTATGACCTGCACCGGCATGACGACTGGCTGGTCGGCGTCACCGAATACGGGCTGCAGGACTTCTTCTGCCGCGGCGCGCGGCGGATCAGCACCACCGGCCGCATCATCCTGATCGAGCCGCAGGAAGCCCATGACGGCCAGTCCGGCGGCGAGGGCGGCTTCGCCTATTCCATGCTCTATCTGCCGCGCGCCTGGCTGCGTGCCGGGTTGGGCGCCGGGCCGGGCGAGGACCGCGACCCGGCCTTCCGCGCCAGCCTGGGCGACGACCCGGCCTTGGGCCGCGCCATCCTCGGCGCCCGCGCGGCGCTGGCCCTGCCGGAAAGCCAGCTGCTGCGCGACGCGGCGCTGGACGCGGTGCTGCGCGGATTACGCCCGCATCTCGGCCGCGCCGAGCCGGCCGAGACCCCGCGCGATGACCGCGTCGCCCGCCGCGCCCGCGACTGGCTGCAGGACCGCCTGGCCGATCCGGTCGGCGCCGACGGCCTGGCCCGCGCGGTGGGGGCGGCCGACCGCTTCCAGCTGGCCCGCGCCTTCCGCGCCGCCTTCGGCACCTCGCCGCATGCCTATCAGGTGCAGATCCGGCTGGTCCGGGCGCGGGGGCTGCTGGCCGCGGGCGGCGCGCCCGCCTCGGTCGCGGCGCTCTGCGGCTTTGCCGACCAGAGCCATCTCGGCCGCTGGTTCCTCCGCGCCTATGGGGTGACGCCGGCGGCCTATCGGCGGCTGTGCACGGGCGTTCCAGACAGGGGGCCGCCACCCGGGTGACCCTGTCCTTCTCCATCGAGAGAAGGACCCTGAAAAAGATGTTTGAGACGAAGGTGGCGGTGGTGGTGCTGGACGATCTCGCGGTCTGGCAGAAGCTGAATGTCACCGCCTTCCTGGCCACCGGCATCGCCGCCAGCGCGCCCGACGCTCTGGGCGAGCCCTATCTCGACGCGGCCGGCCGCAGCCATGCCCGGCTGCTGGGCCAGCCGATGCTGGTCTTCGCTGGCGATGCCGCAGGCCTGCTGCGCGCCTGGCAGCAGGGCATCGCCCGCGGGCTGACGCGGGCGGTCTATGTCCGGGCGATGTTCGCCACCGGCCATGACGCCGCCAACCGCGCCGCCTTCCTGGCCGAGCCCGCCGAGGCGCCGGACCTGGTCGGCCTGGCGCTGCGCGGACCGCGCAAGGATGTCGACAAGGCGACCAAGGGGCTGGCGCTGCACGGGTGACGGACCGGTGAAGCCCCTTTCCATCGCCCGCCAGTCCCGATAGGGCAGGGGCCATGCGTGACTCTTTCTTCATGGACGGTCCTCGATGAGCCGCCGGTCTTCCTTCCCCGCCTCGCTGCGCGGCTGGGGGCTGCTGCTGGTGGCGCTGCTGGGCGGGATCGGCGCCTTCGGCGTCAGCGAATCGCAGTGGAAGCGGCTGGGGCGGGAGATCTTCGGCCCGGCGCCGCGGACCGAGCGCGCCGCCCCGCGCGAGCCCTTCTCCGGCCAGCCGCGGGTGATCGACGGCGACACCATGGACCTGGACGGCATCCGGGTGCGCATGCAGGGCATCGACGCCTTCGAGCATGACCAGCAATGCACCCGCGCCGGCGGCGGCCGCTTCGCCTGCGGCGCGGCGGCGCGCGCCGAACTCGCCGAGCTGATCGGCGGCCGCGAGGTGACCTGCACCCCGGATGGCAGCCTGACGCATGGCCGCACCGTCGCCACCTGCACTGTCGCCGATCGCGGCCGGACGGTGAACCTGAACGCCGCCATGGTGCGCTCGGGCCTGGCCTTCGACTGCCCGCGCTATTCCGACGGCCGCTACGCCCGCGACGAGGCCGCGGCGAAGAGCGAGAATGCCGGCGCCTGGGGCGGCCGCTTCACCTATCCCTGGACGCATCGCGACCGGGCGAACGCCTGCAAGGCCCGCTGATGCTGCACGGACCCTGGCGGAAGCGGCTGCTGCGGCTGCTGGCGGTGCTGCTGCTGGGGCCGCCCCTGCTGCTGCTGGTCTTCCGCTTCGTCCCCGTGCCGCTGACGCCGCTGATGCTGATCCGCGGCCTGCAGGGCCATGGCATCGCGCATGACTGGGTGGCCTATGACCGCATCGCCCCCTCGCTGGCCCAGGCGGTCATCGCCGCCGAGGACAATTCCTTCTGCGAGCAGTCCTTCGGCTTCGACTTCGCCGCGCTGCAGGGGCAGATCGAGGCGGCGATGGAAGGCGACCGGCCGCGCGGCGCCAGCACCATCACCATGCAGACCGCCAAGAATCTCTTCCTCTGGCCGGGGCGCGACCCGGTCCGGAAGGTGGTCGAGGCCTGGCTGACGCCGCAGGTGGCGCTGCTCTGGCCGAAGCGGCGCATCCTCGAGGTCTATCTGAACAGCGTCGAATTCGGCCCCGGCCTCTACGGCGCCGAGGCGGCCGCCCAGGCCTTCTTCAACCGTCCGGCCGAGCGTCTGACGCCGGCCCAGGCGGCGCAGCTTGCCGTGGTGCTGCCGGCGCCGCTGGAATGGTCGGCGGCGAACCCGTCTGGCTATCTGCGGGGCCGCGCCGCCACCGTGCAGCGGCGCATCGGGCAGCTGGGGCCGCTGCTCGACTGCGCCCGCTGAAGGCCTGCCTCAGAACATCGCCCTGACCAGCCCGGTGGCCAGCGCGGTCTCCGCCTTGCGCAGGTCGCCCGGCCGGGAGAGGTGGAACCAGGCCCCGTCATGCACCAGGCCGAAGAGGCGTTCCTCCTCGATGGCGCGTTCCCACAGGCGCATGGTGCCGAAGGGCCCTTCCGGCGACTCCCGGAACAGCCGCGGCGCGACGATCTGGACGCCGGCATAGACATAGGGCGAGATCTCCCGCTCCTTCGGCCGGCGGATGCGGCCCAGCGGGTCCATCATGAAGTCGCCGCGGCCGACCTCGCCCTCGACCACCGCCGAGCGGACCAGGAGGAGAAGCCCGTCCATCTTCCCGGGATCGAAGGCGGCGGCCAGGCGCAGGATGGCCTGGCTCGGCCCGTCCAGCCAGAAGGCGTCGCCGTTGACGACCAGGAAGGGGTCCTCGCCCAGCAGCGGCAGGGCGTCGCGCACGCCGCCGCCGGTCTCCTGCACGGTGTCCTCGCGCAGCACGGTGGGTGGGGTGGCGCGGGCGGCGCAGGCGGCTTCCACCTGCTCGGCGAACCAATGGGCATTGACCACGACGCGGCCGATGCCGGCGGCCTCGATGCGGTCCAGCGCGTGGTCCAGCAGGCTGCGTCCGGCCAGCTTCAGCAGCGGCTTCGGCGTGGCTTCGGTCAGCGGCCGCATCCGGGTGCCGAGGCCGGCGGCCAGCACCATGGCGGAGGAAAGGGTGATCACGCGGCGGCATCCTTGGCAGGGTTCTGGCGCAGCGCGGCGGGCACATGCGCGTCGAGGAAGCGGGCGAGCGGGGCGGTCGCCGGATGGTGCAGGGCCTGGGCCAGCAGGTCCCAGCAGCGCGGCCCGTGGCGCAGGTAATGCGGCTTGCCGTCGCGGCGGTCGAGGCGGACCCAGAGGCTGGCCACCCGCAGGTGCCGCTGCGCCGCCATCGCCGCCCGCGCCGCGTCGAATTCTTCGACATTCAGCCCGGGGCGGGCAGCGAAATAGGCCGAAGCCGCGGCGTCGCGGACATCCGGCCGGACATCGCGGCGGGCGTCCTCCAGCAGGCTGACCAGGTCATAGGCCGGGTGGCCCAGCGCCGCGTCCTGGAAGTCGATGATGCCGGTGCGGCGGGCGCCGTCGCGCCCTTCCAGCCGGATCAGGTTGGCCGGGAAATAGTCGCGGTGGACGAAGCCGCCGGCGCCGGCAAAGGGCGCCAGCATCGCGGTCATCGCCCCTTCGAACTCGCCCCGGACCTCAGCGGAAGCGGCCGCGCCGAACGCCGCCGGCCACCACCAGTCCAGGAAGGTCGCGCCCGCCGTCGCCGTCATCCGCCCGACTTCCCACAGCGGCAACCCCGCCGGGGGCGGCGCGGCGTGCAGGGCGGCCAGGGCCTCGGCCGCCTCGACATAGAGCGGCGCCGGATCGGTCCCGGCATCGAGCAGCGCGGAATGGGTGGCGGGTCCGAGATCTTCCACCAGCGCCAGGCCGTGCGGCACCGCCTCGGCCAGGATCGCCGGCGCCGACAGGCCGATGGCCTCGATGTGGCGGGCGATGCGCAGGAACGGAAGAAGGTCCTCTTCCGGGGTCAGGCCGACCTTGGGCGCGTCGGTGCAATCCATCAGCAGCGCCGGGCGCGGCCCGCCCGAGAGGCGGGTGTAGCGCCGGTGGCCGGCATCCTGGGGCAAGGTCTCGGCGCGCGCTTCGGCATAGCCATGCGCGGCCAGGAAGGCCTCGGCGGGGGAGAGGGTCGCGAGGGGCGTCATGCTGCGGGCAGGTGGTGACGCGTCCGGCGCCGCTTGCCAAGCGCCGAATCCGTGACGCGCGCATGCAGCCCTGGCCAAGGTGGCGGCGCGGCCACAGCGCGCCTCACAGCCCGGCCAGGGCCGGCAGCCGCGAATCCCAGCCCGACAGCACGGCATGCCGGGCCTCGTCCTCGGGATCGGGCTGCAGGGAGATGCGCAGCGCCGTCTCCGGCGTCAGCCAGCCCAGGCGGTCGGGCCATTCGACCAGCACGATGCCCTCGCGGGATTCCTCCCAGCCGAGCTCCTCCAGCTCGTCGGGGCCGGACAGGCGGTAGAGGTCGTAATGGAAGGCCGGGCCCTGCGGCAGCTCATAGCCCTGCACCAGGGTGAAGCTGGGGGACGGCACCTCCAGCCCCGGATCGCCGGCCGCGGCGCGCAAAAAGGCGCGGCAGAAGGCGGATTTGCCGGCGCCCAGCGGCCCCTCCAGCAGCAGCGCGTCGCCGGGGCGGGCGAGGCCCGCGACACGGGCGGCCAGGCGCTCGGTCGCGGCCAGGTCGGGGAGGAGCAGGTGCAGCGTGTCGGGCATGGTGGGCGGCAATCTGCCCGCGGGCCTGGGGGTCCACAAGCCGCCCCTTTGCTCCCTCCGGGCAAAGCCTTTATGCACCGCAGCCTGACCAGGAGTTTGATCCCCATGGCCGATCCCATGCCGAGCGAGGCCCAGCACCATGTCGCGGTCGAGGCCGATGTCGCCGTCATCGGCGCCGGCCCGGCCGGGCTTTTCGCGGTCTTCGAATGCGGCATGCTGCGGATGAAATGCGTGGTGATCGACACGCTGGAGGCCATCGGCGGCCAGTGCGCGGCGCTCTACCCCGAGAAGCCGATCTTCGACATCCCGGCGCACCCGGCCATTGCCGGCGCCGCCCTGATCGAGCGCCTGGCCGAGCAGGCCGCCCCCTTCGCGCCGATCTACCTGCTGGGCCGCCGCGTCGATGCGCTCGCCGAGCAGCCCGACGGCAGCTTCCGCCTGCAGACCAGCAAGGGCGAGGTGGTGCGCGCCCGCGCCGTGATCGTCGCCGCCGGCGCCGGCGCCTTCGGCCCGAACCGCCCGCCGCTGAACGACCTCGACGCCTTCGAGGCCACCGGCGCGGTGCGCTACATGGTCTCCCGCCGCGAGGAGCTTAGAGGCAAGCGGGTGGTCATCGCCGGCGGCGGCGACTCGGCGGTCGACTGGGCGCTGAGCCTGAAGGACATCGCCGCGCGCGTGACCGTCGTGCACCGCCGGCCGAAGTTCCGCGCCGCCCCCGAGACGGTGGCGCAGATGGAGGCCGCCGCCGAGCGCGGCGAGATCGACCTGGCCATCCCCTACCAGCTGCACGGGCTGGAGGGGAAAGACGGCGTGCTCGACCATGTCGTGCTGGCGACGCTGAAGGGCGAGGAGCGGCGCGTCCCCGCCGACCACCTGCTGGCCTTCTTCGGCCTGTCGATGGAGCTGGGCCCGATCGCCGATTGGGGCCTCGGCCTGGAGCGCAGCCATATCGCGGTGGCGCCCGCCACCTGCATGACCAATATCGCCGGCATCCATGCGGTGGGCGACATCGCCACCTATCCCGGCAAGCTGAAGCTGATCCTGCAGGGCTTCTCCGAGGCGGCGATGGCGGCGCATGCCATCCATCCCCGCATCTTCCCCGGCGAGGCGCTGCATTTCGAATACAGCACGTCGAAGGGCGTGCCGGCGTAACGCTGCCTTAGACAACGGGGAGAACCGCCATGCCGGAAGGCCGCCTGTTCATCGGCACCAAGATGTATTCCTCCTGGTCGCTGCGCGGCTGGCTGGCCGTGCGGCTGGCGGGCCTCGAGGTCGAGGAGGTGGTGATCCCGCTCGCCGGCGGCAGCACCGAGGCGGTCAAGGCGGCGACCCCGGCGGGCCTCGTCCCCTATCTGGAGCATCGCGGCGCCCGGGTCTGGGAAAGCCTGGCGATCCTCGAATACTGCGCCGAGCACCATCCGGCGATCTGGCCCGCCGACCCGGCGGCGCGCGCCACCGCCCGCAGCATCGCCGCCGAGATGCATGCCGGCTTCCGCGGGCTGCGCATGGCCATGCCGATGACCATCCTGAACCGCTTCCCCGGCGCCCGTCGAACGCCGGAAGCGCTCGCCGACATCGCCCGCATCGAGGCGATCTGGCGCGAGGCGCTGCTGGACTCGGGCGGCCCCTTCCTGTTCGGCGCCGAGCTGACCGGGGCCGACATCATGTTCGCCCCCGTCGCCTGCCGCTTCCTGACCTGGCAGCCCGAGCTGTCGGCCACCTCGCAGGCCTATGTCGACGCGCTGCGCGCCCATCCGCTGATGCGCCGCTGGTATGACGAGGCCGCCGCCGAGCCGGCCGAATGGCGCCTGCCGAAATACGAGACGGCGGAGCTGGCATGACCGGCGCCGCGACGCTCGACCATGTCGGCATCTGCAGCGCCGACGGGCCGGGGCTCTGGGCGGCGATGGAGCGGCTCGGCTTCCAGCTGACGCCGGTCGCCCGGCAGTCGGGCCGCCGCAGCCCCGATGCGCCGGTCGAGCCGCTGGCCACCGGCAACCGCTGCGCCATGCTGCGCCAGGGATACCTGGAATTCCTGGCGATCCTGGACCCCGAGCGCTTCGACAACGGGCTGGGGAAATTCCTGGCCCGCTATACGGGCATGCACATCCTGGCCTTCGGCATCGATGACGCCGAAGCCGAATTGGAACGGCTGAACCGCGCCGGCCTTGCCATTCCCGGCATCGCCCATCTGGAGCGCCCGGTCGACGACCCGGAGGGCCCGCGCGCCCGCTTCTCCCGCCTGCCGCTGCCCGATGCGCCGGAGGGCCGCCTGCAGCTGATCCAGCACCTGACGCCGGAGCTGCTGTGGCAGCCGCGCTGGCTGGACCACCCGAACCGCGTGGTCGCGCTCGACGCTGCCATCCTGGCCGTGCCGCAGCCGGCCGTGACCGCCGCCGCGCTCTCCCGCCTGACCGGCGCGGCGCTGGAGCCCGACCCGGCCGGCGGCTATGCCCTGCCGCTGCCGCAGGGGCGGCTGCGCATCCTGCCACCGGACGCCTTGTCCGCCGTGCTGCCCGGGGTCGCCGCCCCGGCGCTGCCTTTCCTCGCCGGCTATGTCGTCCGCACCGATGACGGCAATGCCGCCGTCCAGGCGCTGCTCGGCGACCGGCTGCATGCGGTGCCGGGCGGGCTGATGGTGGCCCCGGAGCTCGCCGGCGGCGCGGCGCTGGTCTTCGCCGCATGAGCCTCGGCCATCTGCGCCTCGACCTGAACGGCGGGGACCTGCCGCCGGTCGCCCCCGAATCGGCCGCCATCGGCCGGTCCCTGCGCATCTACTATGCCCCCGGCCGAGGGGCGGAGCTGGACCGTTTCCTGTCGCGCTTCCTGGGACAGGGAGAACTCGGCTTCGACATCGGCGCCCATGTCGGCGACCGCACGGCGAGCTTCCGGCGCCTCGGCGCCCGGGCCGTCGCGGTGGAGCCGCAGCCGCGGCTGCAGCGGCTGCTGCGCCTGCTCTTCGGCCGCGATGACGGCGTCGCGCTGGACCAGTCGCTGGTCGGCAGCCAGCGCGGCCGCGCCACCCTGCACCTGAACCGCGCGAACCCGACGGTGGCCACGGCCTCGGCCGCCTTCATGCAGGCGGCCGCCGGCGCCGAGGCCTGGCGCGACCAGGTCTGGGACGCCGCCATCGAGCTGCCGGTGACCACGCTGGACGCGCTGATCGACGCCCATGGCACGCCGCATTTCGCCAAGCTCGACGTCGAGGGCTTCGAGGCCGCGGCGCTGGCCGGCCTGTCGCGCCCGCTGCGCAGCCTGTCCTTCGAATTCACCACCCTGCAGCGCCGCACGGCGCTGGACGCGCTGCGGGCGCTGGAGGCGCTCGGCGCCGACTACAGCTTCAATGCCTGCATCGGCGAGGACATGCGCTTCGCCCTCGACGCGCCGGTGCATGCCGGGACGCTGGCCCGCTGGCTCGAGGCGCTGCCCGAGGCGGCCAATTCCGGCGATGTCTATGCCAGCCTGGAGGCCGCCCGGGTCACCTGACCCGGCGCGCCCCCCTTCCGACCCGATGGGCCCGACCTGAATGACCCTGCTCGCCTTCCTCGAGCACTTCGCCTTCGCCGGCGGCCTGGCGCTGCTCTCGGCGCTGCTGGTGCGGCTGATGATCGCCTATCCGGTGCTGGACCATCCCGACCACCGCAAGGCGCATAGCCGGCCGACGCCGAAAGGCGGCGGCGTCGGCATCGTCTGCGCCTTCATCGTCGGCATGGTCGTGCTCTACCAGGTGGCGCAATTCGCCCGCATGGCCGAGCACCGCTTCATCGGCGTCATCCTGGCCGCCGTCGCCATCGGCGTGGTCGCCTTCCTCGACGACCTGCGCGACTTCCGCTTCGTGGTGAAGCTGGGGGCGCAGGCGCTGGCCGCGCTCGTCGCCATCGGCAGCGGGCTGGTGGTCGACCGGCTGGCGCTGCCCTGGCTCGGCGTGGTGGGGCTGGGCGTGATCGGCAGCCTGCTGACCCTGTTCTGGATCGTCGCCTGCACCAATGCGGTGAACTTCATGGACGGGCTGGACGGGCTGGTCGGCGGCACCCTGCTGATCGTCTGCGCCGGCCTTGGCGCCATCGCCTGGCAGGAGGGCGGCTGGTTCATCTATGCCGCCTGCCTGATCCTGGGCGCCGGCATCGCTGGCTTCCTGCCCTTCAACCTGAACCCGGCCCGCATCTTCATGGGCGATGTCGGCAGCCAGTTCCTGGGCTTCATGCTGGCGGTGCTGGGCGTGGCCGCCGCCCGGCTGGACGCGGCGCAGCTCTCCTTCCTGCTGGTGCCGCTGCTGCTCTTCGCGCTGCTCTTCGACACCGGCTTCACCCTGCTGCGCCGCGCCGCCATGGGCGAGCGGGTCAGCGCGCCCCACCGCACCCACCTCTACCAGATGGCGCAGCGCAGCGGCCTTTCCGCCCGCCGGGTCGCCGCCATCCACTGGGGTTTTTCCCTGTTTCACGTGGCGCTGGCCTTCGCCTTCCTGCGCCTCGAGCCGGCGCTGAAGCCGCTGGTCATCCTGCCGCCGCTCGGCGTGCAGCTGCTGTGGCTGGCCTATGTGCTGCGGCGGACCCGCAGCGCGGGGCTCAGCTGGAAGGCGGCGTGACCACCTCCAGCTGCAGCATGGCGCCGTCGCCCACCCATTGCTCCGACCGCCAGATCCCGCCCGAGGCCGGATCCGCCCAGTAGCGGTTGGTGAAGCGGGCGCCGGGCCCGTGGCAGCGCTCGGTCACCAGCAGGGCCACGCCCTCCGGCGCCGCCTGCAGCCGGCAGTTCAGCACCAGGCCGAAGCGCATCGCCTGCGGGTCGCGATCCTGCTCCATCAGGTCGACCAGCCGCCGCAGCACCGCCGGCCGCCGGGCCAGCGCGACGGGGTCCTCCAGCGGGTCGGGGCCCTCCAGCCGCGTGCCCGCCAGCCAGTCGGGCAGGCCGGCGGTCGCCATGACCCGGGCGCCATCCGTCTGCACCACCACGCCCCCCTGGCTGCGCCACAGCCGCGTCTCGCCATTCTGCTGCACTAGCAGCGCGGTCGCCTGGCCGCCGGACCAGCGCAATCGCAGCGCCGGAACGCCGTCGGTGTCGGCCGCCGTCACCTCGGGCAAGGGCTCGGTCACCGGGGCGCCACCACCGAAGACGCCGCAGCCGGTCAGCAGCAGGACCAACGCCAGGGTTGATTTCATGAAGAGAAAGATAAACAGAGAAGAAAAGGCCAGGGGAAGGAATTCCCCTGGACCCCATCTTTTTTCTGTCCTTTGGCGCTACAGGGCGCGCGCCACCCCCGTCGCCCCGCCCCGCTGCAGCACCAGCAGCGCGCCGGCCAGCCCGATGCCCAGCCAATGCGGCGCCGGCAGCATGCCGTCCAGCAGCGCCGGGAAGACCATCAGCAGCCCGGCCAGGATGAAGCCGGCGCGCTCGCCCAGCGACAGCGCCCGCCGCGCCTGGCCCTGACAGCCGGCAGCCAAGGCCGCAAGGCCCCCGGCGGCCAGCAGGATCTGCCAGGCCACGTCCAGCCAGGTCATCTGCGGCGTCAGCGACAGCAGCAGCCCCACCCCCTCCGGATCGGTGACGAAAACGAAGGGCAGCACGAAGGCCGGCAGCGTGTATTTCCAGGCCTGCAGCGTGGTGCGGTACGGCCCGGCCCCGGTGATCGCCGCCGCCGCGAAGGGCGACAGCGCGGTGGGCGGAGAGACCTCGGACAGCACGGCGTAGTAGAAGACGAACATATGCGCGGCGTAGTCCGGCACGCCGAGCTTCATCAGGGCCGGCGCCGCCACCACCGCCGAGATGATGTAGCTGGCGGTCACCGGCACGGCCAGGCCGACCACCCAGACGATCAGCGCGGTGTAGAGCGCGGTCACCACCAGCGACCCGCCCGCCGCCTGGATGGCGATCTCGGAGAATTTCAGCCCCAGCCCGGTCAGGGTGATGCAGCCGACGATGATGCCGGCGCAGGCGCAGGTGGCGGCGATGCCCACCGCCTGGATGGCGCCGGAGGCCAGGCTGTCGATCAGGCGCTTCGGCGTCATCGCCGTCTCGCGCCGGATCCAGGACAGCGCCACGGCGACCAGCATGGCATAGAGCACCGCCATGGTCGCGCTGTAGCCCAGCGCCATGAAGATCACGATGGCGACCAGCGAGGAGAAGTGGAAGCCGTAGCGCCGCACCAGCTGGCGCCAGGGGGTGACGACCATGGCCTCGCCGGGGGGGACGTCGCCCAGCCGCCGCTGGTCCAGTTCCACCATGAACAGCAGCGAGGCGTAGTAAAGAATGGTCGGCACCACCGCCATGCGCAGCACGTCCAGGTAGCCGAGCTTCAGGTATTCGGCGATCAGGAAGGCCGCAGCCCCCAGCACGGGGGGCGAGATGATGGCGCCGAGCCCGCCGGCGGCCAGCAGCCCGCCGGCATCGTCGGCGCGGTAGCCGACGCGCTTCATCAGCGGCCAGGCGACGGTGCCGAGCGTCACCGTGGTGGCCACACCCGACCCCGAGGGACCGCCGAGCAGGAAGGAGGACAGCACCACCGTCCGCCCGGCGGAGGACGGCTTGCCCCCCGTCAGCGAGAAGGAGAAGTCGACGAAGAATTTTCCGGCCCCCGTCGACTGCAGGATCGCCCCGTAGAGCGTGAACAGGATGATCAGCGTGGCGGACACGTCGACGGCCGTCCCGAAGATGCCGTCGAGCGTGATGGTCAAATGCGGGATCAGCCGGGCGGCGTCATAGCCGCGATGCGCCCAGGGGGCAGGAAGAAGATTGCCGTAGAAGCTGTAGAGCATGAAGGCGATCGCCACCGCCGGCATGATCCAGCCGGTGGTGCGGCGCGTCGCCTCCAGGACGAGCGCCACCAGCAGCCAGCCGACGACGATGTCCATGGGTTCGGGAAAGACATAGCGGTCCAGCAGGTCGTCGCCGCCGGCGATCAGGTACCAGGTGCAATAGAGCCCCAGAGCCAGCAGCGCCGCATCCCAGGCCATGAAGCGGTTGCGGAAGCGCCGCGCCACCGGGAACAGGAAGAAGCCCAGGGCCAGGGCGAAGCCGACATGGACGAAGCGCAGCGTCGTCGTCGGCACGATGTCCCAGGCGGCCCAGAGGTGGAACAGGCTCATCGCCACGGCGACGGCGGTGGCGGCATGGCCGATCCAGCCGGTGAAGCGGTTCTGGATGCCTTCCTCTTCCTCGATCAGCCGCTCGACCCGGGCCGCGGTGTCGACGTCGAGCGCATCGGCGTCGATCTCCGGCGGCAGGTTGCGGACGGGCGGCGGCGGCGCGCCGCTCATGCCAGCTTCGCGCCCTGGGCGGTCCAGAAGGCCTCGGCCGCCTTGTGCCAGGGCACGCCGGCGGCGGCGGTCTTCTGCGCGGCCAGGGTGAAGTTGCGGCCCTCGGCATGGACGCGGCCGAGCTCCTCCCGCCCTTCCCAGGCGGTCTTCAGCAGGGCGGTGACCTCGGCCTCCGGCATGTCTTCCCGGACGGCCAGGATGTTGGCCACCGACATCTGCCGGTTGTCGGCCTTCTGCCCGGGATAGGTGCCGGCCGGGATGATCTCGGGGAAATAGACCGGGCCGTACTTCTCGACGATCTTCGGGATGTAGCGGTCGTGGTCGACCATCTGGATCTGCACCCCCGGCGAGGCGCCGAGATCGGTAATGGCGCTGGTCGGGATGCCGGAGACGAAGAAATAGGCGTCGAGCTTGCCGTCCTTCACCGCATTGGTGCTCTCGGCGGGCGACAGGCGCTCGCGGGCCCGGAAGTCCTTGTCGCGGTCGAGGCCGGCGGCCTCGATCAGGCGGAAGGCCATGACCTCGGTGGCGCTGCCGGGGGCGCCGGTGGAAACCCGCTTGCCCTTCATTCCCTCGATCGAGGTGATGCCGCTGGCCACCGTCGTCACCGCCTGCATGCGGTTGGTGTAGAGCACGGCGATGGCGCGCACCGGCACGGGCCGGCCCTTGAAGCGGTCGTTGCCGCGCACCGCGTCGACCGCGGCATCGACCTGGGTGAAGGCCAGCTCGGCGCGGCTGGCGCCCAGCAGCTGCAGATTGGCGACCGAGCCGCCGGTGACCTCCACGGTGGCGGAGAGCCCTGGGATGCTGCGCGACAGCAGGTTCGCGAGCCCTCCTCCCAGCGGGTAGTAGACGCCGCCCGTGGTGCCGGTGGCGATGGACATCTGCCGCGCCTGGGCCCGCGCCCCGCGGGCGATGATCGCGGGCGCGCCCAGCGCCGCCAGGCCAGCCAATACGCCGCGTCGGTCGAGCCTCGGCATGCGGATACCTCCCCGATTTTTGTTTTCTATGCGGAAAGTCTAAACCGCCCGGCGCTGCCGATGAAAGGGGCGCGACACCATCTGAAAGGCGCCGGCCGGATTGATCCGGATCAAGGCGCCGCCGCCGGGAACGGCGCAGCATGCCGGCATTGGAGAGGAGCCAGGGACATGCGTCCGCTCACCGCCCGCGAATTGATGACCGCCGATGTCGTCACCGTGCCGCCGGAAACCCCGGTCATGGCCATCGCCCAGCTGCTGGCCGATCGCGGCATTTCCGCCGTGCCGGTGCTGGGCGCCGACGGCAGGCTGCGCGGCATCGTCACCGAGGCCGACCTGATCCGCCGCCTGGCCGGCAGCCATGGCGGCTTCGGCATCCTGCGCCAGCTGTTCACCGACATGGACCAGCTGGCCAACCGGTATGCCGCCACCCATGGCGCGACGGCGGCCGAGATCATGACGGTCGACCTGGTCACCGTCAGCCCCGAGGACCATGCCGGCACCATCGCCGAGCTGCTCGAGGAGAAGAAGATCCGCCGTGTCGTGGTGGTGGAGGAGGGCCGTCTCTGCGGCGTGGTCAGCCGCGCCGACCTGCTGCGCGCGCTCGTCGCGCCGCCGCTGGAGCGGGGCGAGTATTCCGACGACCGCCTCCGCCGCGCCGTGCAGGCCGCGATCAAGCGCGAGCCCTGGGCCGAGACCTTCTTCACCCTGATCGAGGTGAAGGACGGCGTGGTCGAGCTGCATGGCTTCCGCCGCAGCGCCGCCGTGCAGCGCGGGCTGAAGGTGCTGGTCGCCGAGGTCCCGGGGGTCAAGGGCGTGGTCGACAAGACCCAGCCCATGCCGAGCTACCTTTTCGCCGCCTGAGGCCGCGGGGTCCCAGAGGCGGAAAGGTGCCGGGAGGATGGGGGCGTCCTCCCGGCTTTTTTGTCAGGCTGCTGCTGCCTGGAGGCGAGGCGGGACGCGGCAGGCCGGCGGGGTGCGGCTTCCGGGGGAGCTACTTGCCGGCGAAGACCGGCTTGCGCTTCTCCAGGAAGGCCCGCACGGCGTTGCGGAAGTCTTCCGTCCGCGTGTAGCCGCCGGCCGCCGCCAGGCGGTCCTCCGCGATCGGCATCGGGCCGCGCAGCTCGCGCAGCGCCTGCTTGTGGAAGCGGTTGGACAGCGGCGCGCCCTCGCAGATGCGCTGGGCCAGGGCCTCGGCCTCGGAAAAAATCTCCGGATCGGGGACCAGGCGGGTGAGGACGCCGCGGGAGAGGGCCTCGGCGCCGTCGAGGACGCGGCCTTCGATCAGGATCTCGCAGGCGACCGGATAGCCCACGACCTCGCGCAGCATGTCGAGCGCGACATAGGGGTACCAGATGCCCAGCTTGCGGGCCGGGATGCCGAACTTCATGCCCTCGGCGCCGAGGCGGAAGTCGCAGGCCAGCGCCAGGCCCGCGCCGCCGCCCATGCACCAGCCGGAAATGGCCGCGACCACCGGGTGGCGGCAGGCGCGGATGGCGGCGACCGCCCCTTCGAAGCCGCCGGTCAGGCGGGGGTCGCGGGGCGGGTGCCCGGTCGCCTCGAAGCCGCCGATATCGGCGCCGGCGCAGAAGGCCGCGTCGCCCGCGCCGCGCAGCAGGATGCAGCCGAGGGAGAGGTCTTCCGACAGGTCGCGGAAGGCTTCCTCCATGGCGTCCCACATGGGCTCGTCCAGGCAGTTGCGCTTGTCGGCGCGGTCGATGGTGACGGTGGCCACCCGGCCTTCGCGGGTGATGCGGATCTTGTCGTGCGGCATGGGGGGCGACGGTGCGGGCGCGAAACGGGCATGTCAACGGGGTGGGGGAAACCCCTGCCGGCGCCGGCGGTTCTTTCCTCGAGACCGATGGGAGAAACAGGATGGCCACCGACCGCAACGAGGACGAGATGCGCGTGAAGGTCCGCGAGATGATCGCGGAGATCGGCACCGCCATCTTCACCACGATCGACGAGGAAGGCCGGCTGCATGGCCGGCCGATGCGCACCCAGAAGCCGGACAAGGATGGCCGGACGCTGTGGTTCTTCACCCGCGCCGACAGCCCGAAGATCGGCGAGCTGGCGCAGGACGACCGGGTGCTGCTCGGCTATGCCGACACCAGCAGCCAGGACTATGTCTCGATCTACGGCCATGCCCGGGTCGTGAAGGATGTCGAGCAGAAGAAGGCGCTGTGGACCGAGGGTTTGCGCACCTGGCTGCCCGAAGGTGCCGAGAGCCCCGAGGTGGCGCTGATCGCCGTCACCATCGAGGGTGCGGAATATTGGGATGGCGTGTCGTCGAGCCTGCGGTTCGCCTATGGCTATGCGCAGGCGATCGTGACGGGCAAGCCCGACCACAGTGGCGAGAACGCAAAGGTCTCGTTCCACCACTGACAGGACAGAAAGAAGATGGGGGTCCGGGGGAATTCCTTCCCCCGGCCTTTTTTTATCGTGTCGGCTTCGGCGGCGTCTGCGAGTAGTCGTAGAACCCCTTGCCGGTCTTCCGCCCCAGCCACCCGGCCTCGACGTATTTCACGAGGAGCGGGGAGGGGCGGTACTTGCTGTCCCCCATGCCCTCGTGCAGCACGCGCATGATGGCCAGGCAGGTATCCAGCCCGATGAAGTCGCCGAGCTCGAGCGGCCCCATCGGGTGGTTGGCGCCGAGCTTCAGGGCGGCGTCGATCGAGCGGACGTCGCCCACGCCTTCCTGCAGCGACTGCACCGCCTCGTTGATCATCGGCACCAGGATGCGGTTGACGATGAAGGCGGGGTAGTCCTGGGCGACCGCGGTGGTCTTGCCCAGCGTCTCCGCCAGGGCTGCGACGGCCGCGAAGGTCGCGTCCGAGGTCGCGATGCCGCGGATGATCTCGACCAGCTTCATGACCGGGACCGGGTTCATGAAGTGCATGCCGATGAAGCGTTCCGGCCGGTCGGTCGCCGCCGCCAGCCGGGTGATCGGGATCGAGGAGGTGTTGGAGGCCAGGATCGCTTCCGGCTTCAGCACCGCGCAGACATCCTTGAAGATGGCCAGCTTCACCGCCTCGCGCTCGGTCGCGGCCTCGATGACGATGTCGCAACCGGCGAGCAGCGCCATCCCGGTGCCGGTCTGGATGCTGGCCAGCGCCGCATCGCGGGCCTCGGCCGTCAGCCCGCCTTTCGACACCTGGCGGTCCATGTTCTTGGCCATGGTCGCCAGGGCCTTGGGCAGGGCCTCCGGATTGGTGTCCACCAGCGCGACGGACAGCCCGGCCAGCGCCGCCACATGGGCGATGCCGTTGCCCATCTGGCCGGCGCCGATGACGCCGACCGCCTTGATCTCCGCCGCGCTCATGGGGTCAGCCCAGCTCCGCTTCCAGCTCGGGGATCAGCTTGAACAGGTCGCCCACCAGGCCGTAATCGGCGACCTGGAAGATCGGCGCCTCCTCGTCCTTGTTGATGGCGACGATGACCTTGCTGTCCTTCATGCCGGCCAGGTGCTGGATGGCCCCCGAGATGCCGACCGCGATGTAGAGCTCGGGCGCGACGATCTTGCCGGTCTGGCCGACCTGGTGGTCGTTGGGCGCGTAGCCGGCATCGACCGCGGCGCGCGAGGCGCCGATGGCCGCGCCGAGCTTGTCCGCCACCTTGTCCAGGATGGCGAAGTTTTCCGCCGAGCCCATGGCGCGGCCGCCGGAGATGACGACGCGGGCGGCGGTCAGCTCGGGGCGCTCGGACTTGGCGATCTCGGCGCCGACGAAGCTCGACAGGCCGGGATCGGCGGCGGCGGGCGCAGCCTCGACGGCGGCGCTGCCGCCCTCGGCCGCGACCGGGTCGAAGGAGGCGGCGCGGATGGTCGCCACCTTCTTCGGGTCGGAGGACTTCACGGTGGCCAGCGCGTTGCCGGCATAGATGAAGCGCTTGAAGGTGTCGGCATCGACGACGCCGGCGACGTCGGTGATGATCTGCACGTCCAGCAGCGCGGCGGCGCGCGGCAGGATGTTCTTGCCCTGGGCGCTGCCCGGAGCCAGCAGGTGGGTGTAGCCGGGGGCCAGCGCCACCAGCAGGGCGGCGGCGGGCTCGGCGAGCGCCTGGGCGAAGGCGGCGCCGTCGGCCTGGATCACCTTGGCGACGCCATCCAGCTTGGCGGCGGCAGCGGCAGCCGCGGCGTCGCCCAGCACCAGGACATGCACCTCGGCGTCGATCTGGCGGGCGGCGGCGACGGCGCTGCGGGTCGGCTGGCTGACGGTCGCGCCCTGGTCGGCGAGAACGAGAACGGCCATGGTCAGATCACCTTCGCTTCGTTGCGCAGCTTCGACACCAGCTCGGCGACGGAGGCCACCTTGACGCCGGCCTGGCGCTTCGGCGGGTCCTCGACCTTGAGCACGGTCAGGCGCGGCGCGACGTCGACGCCCAGATCCGCCGGCTTCAGCGTCTCCAGCGGCTTCTTGCGCGCCTTCATGATGTTCGGCAGCGAGGCGTAGCGCGGCTCGTTCAGGCGGAGGTCGGTGGTGACGATCGCCGGCAGCTTCAGGCTGACCGTCTCCAGGCCGCCATCGATCTCGCGGGTGACCTTGGCGGTCTCGCCCGCGATCTCCAGCTTGCTGGCGAAGGTGCCCTGGGCCCAGCCGAGGAGCGCCGCCAGCATCTGGCCGGTGGCGTTCATGTCGTCGTCGATGGCCTGCTTGCCCATGATGACCAGGCCGGGCTGCTCGCGCTCGACCAGCGCCTTCAGCAGCTTGGCGACGCCCAGCGGCTCGGTGCCCTCGGCCTCGACCAGGATGGCGCGGTCGGCGCCCATGGCCAGCGCGGTGCGCAGCTGCTCCTGTGCCTGGGCCGGGCCGATCGAGACGGCGACGATCTCGGTCGCGCCGCCCTTCTCCTTCAGGCGCACGGCCTCCTCGACGGCGATTTCGTCGAAGGGGTTCATCGACATCTTGACGTTGGCGGTCTCGACGCCGGTGCCGTCGGCCTTGACCCGCACCTTGACGTTGTAATCAACCACCCGCTTGACGGGGACGAGAAGCTTCATCGCCGGGCCGTGTCCTGCTTTCTGGGTTTCTGCTGGCGCCCGTCCCCGCCCGGGCAAGCCGGGCATGGCAGGGCGCCGACCCCCTCCCCGGGGGCCTTTGTGGCGTTGCAGCAGGAAGCCTAGGCGGCTGGCCCGGCCGAGGCAAGGTGACCCTGGCTTAACCCCCAGGCGACCGCCTAGCCGCGCATGGCCAGCATCAGCAGCACGAAGAGCCCGATGGACAGGCCCTGCAGGGTGACCCGCAGCCGCATCAGCCTGTTGGAGCGCCGCGGGTCGCCATTCTCCCGCACCAGGCCGAGCATGCCGGCGAACATCACCCCCAGGGTGGCCAGCATGGAGATGATCAGCAGGATGGTGAGGGCGGTGACCATGTCTGTCAGTTAGCACCGTTTCGGGTCCGGGCAAGTGCGGCATGGCGGTATCGGAATGCGCTAGCGCCGCGAATGACACAGGTTTCATCCCCGGCAGCGCGGGCTGGTCCTTGCGTGCTGCGCTGCAAGGCTTGACCGCGGATGGCGCTTCGGCTTCCGGTGCGCGCCATGCGCCACCTGCCGACCCTGCTCCTGGCTTTCTTCCTCACGCTGCCGGGCCTCGCCCCGGGCGTCTTCATCCCGGGCGCCTTCATCCCAAGCGCCCTGGCCCAGGCCCCCGCCGCCGCGCCACCGGCGGCGGCCGTGCCGGCCAGCGAGGCGCAGCGGCTGCTGGGCCTGCTGCGCGACGACGCCCGCCGCGCCGAGCTGCTGCGCATCCTGGAGGCGCTGGCCGCCGCCGAGCGGCAGCGCCCGGCCGCCGCCGCGCCCGCCCCGGCGCCGCCGGCGCAGGGGGCGCCCGCCCAAAC
>NZ_MLCO01000222.1 GCF_001982615.1 Teichococcus deserti
GCCGGGGTTAACCCCGGCGAGGAAGCCAACATGGGCAAGATGCTGGCCGCCGAAGCCAGCTGGGCCGCCGGCGAGGCCTGCGTGCAGACGCATGGCGGCTTCGGCTTCGCGGAAGAGTACGACATCGAACGAAAGTTCCGCGAGACGCGGCTGTACCAGGTGGCGCCGATCAGCACCAACCTGATCCTGTCCTATCTCGGCGAGCATGTGCTCGGCATGCCGCGGAGCTATTGAGCATGGTTCCGGGCAAGCCGCTCGCCGGGCTGCTGGTGGTGTCGATGGAGCAGGCGGTGGCGGCGCCGACCTGCTCGGTGAAGCTGGCCGATGCCGGCGCGCGGGTGATCAAGATCGAGCGGGCCGAGGGCGATTTCGCCCGCGGCTACGACAAGGCCGCCGCCGGGCAGTCGACCTATTTCGTCTGGCTGAACCGCGGCAAGGAAAGCGTCTGCCTTGACATCAAGCAGCCGGACGACAAGGCGCTGCTGGCGGCGCTGCTGGCCAAGGCCGATGTCTTCATCCAGAACCTGGCGCCGGGCGCCATGGCGCGCGCCGGCTTCGGCAGCGCGGAGCTGCGGAAGAAGCACCCGCGGCTGATCACCGTCGATATCTCGGGCTATGGCGAGAGCGGCGACTACGCCTCGATGAAGGCCTATGACCTGCTGGTGCAGGCGGAAAGCGCGCTGGCCTCGATCACCGGGCATCCGGC
>NZ_MLCO01000223.1 GCF_001982615.1 Teichococcus deserti
GGCTTGAAGGCGCCCCCGCCGCGCTGGGCGAGACGGTGGAGGCGCTCCGCGCCCGGCTCGGCTTCGCCGGCCAGCCCGAGCCGCTGGACGGCGCGCCCGAGGCCTCGCCGCTGCAAGCGCGGCTGCCGCTCGCCCCCGGCGTCATCGCCTATCTGGACCGCGAGGGCGTGGTCAGCGGCCTGCTGCTGGAAGACGGTTTTTCGGGCATGCTGGGCGGGGTGCGGTTGAGCCAGACTGCCAGCAGCGTGCTGCGCCGCCACGGCCCGCCGGCGCGCGAGGTGGCGCTCGCGGGCGGGATGCGCGGCCTGCTCTACGGGCATGAGGATGGCGCCGTGCCGCGCTTCGACATGCGCGGCGGCGCCGTGGTCGGGATGCTGCTGATCCGCTGAGGGCGATCACGCCCGGGGCGGCAGCTCCATCGCCCAGTCGACCTCCTGCTCGGCGGTGATCTTGAAGCCCAGCCGCTCGTAGAAGGGGAGCGCGCGGCTGCCCTTCAGCACCTCGATGCGCAGCGGCAGGTCCGGCCGCTCGTCCATGATCGCCAGCATCACCGCGCGGCCGAGGCCGGAGCCCTGCGCCGCCGGCTCCAGATAGAGCTGGCAGACCTCGCTATGGTCCTCGTGGTCATGCACCGAGACGCAGCCCAGCAGCGTGCCGTCGGGGGCCTCGATCAACCGGCTGGCCATGGGCGAGAAGCTGGCGCGCATCCGGCTGCGGCGCCGCGCCGGGTCCCAGCGGCCCAGCGCCTCCAGCTGCGGCCGCATGGTGCGGACCGAGAGCTCCAGCAGCCGCTCGAAATCCGCCTCCGCCGCCGGCTGGAAGCGGAAGGGCGGGAGGTCCCGCCCCTCCGGGGTCGTCACCTTACTTCAGGCCGGCGCAGAAGCGCTGGATGCGCGTGCAGGCCTCGGTCAGCGAGGCGTCGTCGGTCGCGTAGCTGATGCGGAAATGGCCCGGGAACATGAAGGCCGAGCCGTGCACGGCGGCGACGCCTTCCTCTTCCAGCAGCGCGGTGACGAAATCCTCGTCGGTCTCGATCTTGCGGCCCGCGGCGCTGGTCTTGCCCAGGCAGCCATGGATCGAGGGGAAGACGTAGAAGGCGCCCTCGGGCGTCAGGCAGTGGATGCCGGCCGCCTTGTTGAGCAGGCCGACGACCAGGTCGCGGCGGCGCTCATAGGCGACGCGCATGGCCTCGACGGAATCCTGCGGGCCGTTCAGCGCCTCGACGGCGGCCGCCTGGCTGATCGAGGAGGTGGCCGAGGTCGACTGGCTCTGCAGCTTGTCCATCGCCTTGGCCAGCTTCAGCGGGGCGCCGGCGAAGCCGATGCGCCAGCCGGTCATCGCCCAGGCCTTGGAGCAGCCGTTCATGGTGATGGTGCGGTCCTTCAACCGCGGCTCCACCTCGACGATGGTGCTGCACTTGAAGCCGCCATAGACCAGCTTCTCGTAGATGTCGTCGGTGAAGACCCAGACCTGCGGGTGGCGCAGCAGCACCTCGGCCAGGCCCTTCAGCTCGGCGGCCGAGTAGGCGGCGCCGGTCGGGTTGGACGGGTTGTTCAGGATCAGCCACTTGGTCTTCGGCGTGATCGCGGCCTCCAGCTGCTCCGGCGTCAGCTTGAAGCCCTGGTTCTGCCCGGCCGGCACGATCACCGGCTTGCCGTCGGCCAGCGCCACGATGTCCGGATAGGACACCCAGCACGGCGCCGGGATGATCGCCTCGTCGCCGGCGTTCAGCGTCGCCAGCATGGCGTTGAAGATCACCTGCTTGCCGCCGGTGGAGACGACGATCTCCTCCGCCGTGTAGTCGATGCCGTGCTCGCGCTTGAAGTACGCGGCGGCGGCCTCGCGCAGCGCCTTGGTGCCGGAGACGTCGGTGTAGCGCGTCTCGCCGCGCTCCATGGCCGCGATGGCCGCGTCCTTGATGTTGCGCGGCGTCTCGAAGTCGGGCTCGCCGGCCGAGAGGCTGATGATGTCGCGCCCCTCGGCCTTCAGCGCGCGCGCCTTGGCGGAAATGGCGATGGTCTGGGACGGCGAGATGCGGTCGAGCCGCTCGGCGGTCAGGGACATGGCGATGGCGATCCGGACAAAAAACGCGCCGACCCTACGCCCCCGTTTCCGGCCCGACAACCGGCAGCCGAGCGAATTGCGCACTGCCATACCAGACTTTGCTCCGCAGCATGGCCATGCTAGCCCAGGTCCCGAGGGAGCGTCCTTTCCTGCCGGAAGGAACGCCCATGACCAAGACATCCCCCGATACCGCCCCCCATCAGGCATTGCCCCATGGGTTGGCTGCGGCCGAGCTCGCGCTGTGCCTGGGCGCCCTGGCGCTCGGCGTCAGCGAGTTTGCCGCCATGGGGCTGCTGCCGCAGATCGCCGGCGACAGCGGGGCCGCCGTGCCCGAGGCCGGGCTGACCATCAGCGCCTATGCCATCGGCGTGGTGGTCGGCGCGCCGCTCTTCGCGCTGCTGCTGGCCCGCACCCCGCGCCGCGGGCTGCTGGTGGGGCTGGCGCTGCTGATCGGCTTGGGCAACCTGGCCAGCGCGCTGGGCCACGGGCTCTGGGGCATCTCGGCGGCGCGGCTGCTGGCCGGCCTGCCGCATGGCGCCTATCTGGGCACGGCAGCGATGGTGGTGGCCTCGCTCGCGCCGCCCGAGCGCCGCGCCAGCGCGGTGGCCCGCGTGCTGCTCGGCCTCAGCCTGGCCAATGTGCTGGGCGTGCCGCTGGCCACCTGGATCGGCCAGGCGGCCAGCTGGCGGCTGGCCTTCGGCATCGTCGCCGTCATCGCGCTCGTCTGCGCGATCCTGGTGCGCCTCTGCCTGCCGGCGATCGGCCCGGGGCCTGCGATCGGCGCCGGGCGCGAGGTGCGCGCCATGCTGCGGCCGCAGGTGCTGCTGGCGCTGGCCACCGCCGCCATCGGCTTCGGCGGCATGTTCTCCATCTACACCTACCTGGCGCCGACGCTGACCGAGGTGACGGGCCTGGCCGCGGCGCATGTGCCGCTGATGCTCGCCGTCTTCGGCTGCGGCATGATCTTCGGCAATCTGCTGGGCGGCTGGCTGGCGGATCGTGGGGTGATGCGGGCGATCGGCATCGCGCTGGCCGCGGGCGCCGTCGCCCAGTTCTGCTTCCTGTTCACCCCGGTCAGCGTGGTCGGCGTGACGCTGAACATCTTCCTGATCGGCGCCACCAGCATGGGGCTGACCCCGGCGCTGCAGACCCGGCTGCTGGACGTGGCGCCGGATGCGCAGATGCTGGCCTCCTCGCTGAACCACTCGGCCTTCAACATGGCCAATGCGCTGGGCGCCTGGCTGGGCGGGCTGGTGGTGGCCGGCTTCGGCTGGACGGCGACGGGCGGCATCGGCGCCGTGCTGACGCTGGCTGGCCTCGCCATCTTCGGGGTCGCGGTGATGCTGCAGCGGGCCGAGGCGGAGCAGCCCGTCGAAGCTTAATCCGCGCGGGTGCGGCGGCGGAGGCCTGCCTGCAGCAGCAGCGCCGCCGCCAGGGCGACACCCCCCAGCAGCAGGATGACGCAGGCCAGCGCATTGATCTCCGGCGTCAGGCCGAGGCGCAACATGGAGAAGACCTGCATCGGCAGGGTGGTGCCGGCGGGGCCGGAGACGAAGCTGGCCACCACCACGTCGTCCAGCGACAGGGTGAAGGCCAGCAGCCAGCCCGCCGCCAGCGACGGCGCCATCAGCGGCAGGGTGACGGTGCGGAAGGCGGTGGCGGGGGTCGCGCCCAGGTCGCGGGCGGCCTCTTCCAGTTCCGGCGCCAGCTCGGCCAGGCGCGCCTGGACCAGCACGGCGGCATAGGCGGCGCCGATGGTGGCATGGGCCAGCAGGATGGTGGTGGCGCCCCGCTCGGCCGGCCAGCCGAGGCCGGATTGCAGCAGCACGAAGAACAGCAGCAGCGCCAGGCCGATCACCACGTCGGGCAGCACCAGCGGGGCGCCGGCCAGCGCGCCGAAGATCGCCCGCCCGCGGAACGGCCCGCGCCGCGCCAGCACCCAGCCGAAAGTGCCGCCCAGCAGCACGGCGAGCGTCGCCGCACCGAAGGCGACGCGCAGCGACAGCAGCGCCGCCTCGACCAGGCGCTCATTGGCCGCCAGCACGCCGAACCAGCGCAGCGAGAACCCGCCCCATTGGAAGGGAATCCGGTCGGCGCTGAAGGCATAGCCTGCCAGCAGCAGCACCGGCATCCAGAGGAAGCCGAGGCCCAGGGCCAGGAAGACGGCGGTCAGCCTTCCGCGGCTCATCGGCGGGTGCCTAGGCGCTGGAACAGGCGGATCGGCGCCAGCAGCAGCGCCAGCAGCAGCACGGCGAGGGCCGCCGCCGTCGGCCAGTCGCGGTTCTGGAAGAATTCCTGCCACAGCACCCGGCCGACCATGGGCGTCCCCGGGGGCCCGAGCAGCTCGGGGATCACGTATTCCCCTGCCGCCGGGATGAAGACGAGAAGGAAAGCCGCCGCCGCGCCGGGGATGGCCAGCGGCAGGGTGACGCTGAAGAAGACGGTCCAGGGGGTGGCGCCGAGATCGGCCGCGGCTTCCTCCAGCACGGGGTCGCGCCGCGACAGCGAGGCATAGAGCGGCAGCACGGCAAACGGCAGATAAGCGTGCAGCATGCCGAGGAACAGCGCCGGCCAGGAATAGAGCAGCGGCAGCGGCGCGCTGATCAGGCCGAGGTTCTCCAGCACGGTATTGACCCAGCCCTCGTCGCGCAGCAGGCCGATCCAGGCGCCGATGCGCGGCAGGAAGCCGGTCCAGAAAGGCAGCAGCAGCGCAAACAGCAGCGGCCCGCGCCAGGTGGGCCGCGCCCGGGTCAGGCCCAGCGCCATGGGGAAGGCCAGCAGCAGGCAGAGCGTCGCGGCGCCCCCGGCCACCAGCAGCGCGCCGCCCAGGGACTCGACATAGAACCCGTCGGTCAGGACAAGCGAGAAGGCATCGAGGCTGATGCCGCCGATCCAGGGCAGGTCGAAAGGCGGCACGCCCTCGGCGGCGGTGGAGATGGCGAGGACCAGCACCACCAGCAGCGGCGCGGCCACGAAACCGGCCAGCCAGGCGCCGCCCGCCAGCGGCAGCAACCGCCGCATCAGCTGTGCAGCGGCACCAGCGCCGCCGCCTCCCAGCCCAAAGCGATGCGGCTGCCGCGCTCGGGGGGCGGGCCGTCCTCCTCGGCATGGCCGACGCGCAGCAGGGCGCCGCCGGAGGCCCGCACCAGCAGCAGGCTGTCATCGCCGCGGAAGGCCACGTCCTCGACGATGCCGTCGAAGCTGTTGGGGCGGTCGGCATGCGCCAGATGGGCGATGCGCTCCGGCCGCAGCGCGCAGGCGCGGCAATCGGCGGGGATGGCGACAGCGGGACGCAGCGTCACGCCGAGCCCGGGGCAGTCGAAGCCGCCCTGCCCGTCCGGCATCCCCTCCAGCACATTGGCGCCGCCCAGGAAGCCGGCGACGAAGCGGGTGGCGGGCTGGTCATAGACGGCGCGCGGCGGGCCCAGCTGCACCAGCCGCCCGCCTTCCAGCACGGCGACGCGGTCGGCCAAGGCCAGCGCCTCCTGCTGGTCATGCGTGACCATGATGAAGGCGGCCCCCGTCTCGCGCTGCAGGGCCCGGAGTTCAAAGCCGGTGCGCTCACGCAGATTGGCGTCCAGCGCGCCCAGCGGCTCGTCCAGCAGCAACAGCCGCGGACGCTTCACCAGGGCGCGGGCCAGCGCGACCCGCTGTCGCTGGCCGCCCGACAGCTTTTGGGGAGATCGCCCGCCGAAGCCCTCCAGCCCGACCATGGCCAAGGCCTGCTCGACGCGTCGGGCACGTTCCGGCTTGGCGACGCCGTCGCGCTTCAAACCATAAGAAACATTGTCGGCGACGGAGAGATGCGGGAACAGCGCATAGGACTGGAACATCATGTTCAGCGGCCGCGCATGCGGCGGCAGCGGCGCCAAATCGCGGCCTTCCAGCAGGATCTTTCCTGAATCCGCCGCCTCGAAGCCGGCGATCACCCGCAGCAGGGTCGACTTCCCCGAGCCCGAGCCGCCGAGCAGCGTCAGGAACTCACCGGCGGCGACGGCGAGGTCGAGATGGTCCAGCGCCAGCGTCGCGCCGAAGCGCTTGCTCAGCCCCTGCAGCGACAGCAGCACCTCAGCGACCGGCCTTGAACCGGCCCCAGCTGCGGCTGCGCGCCCGCTCGGCCGCCGGCGCCAGGGCATTGACGGTGAAGGTGCGGGTCAGCGCCTCGGCCGTCGGATAGACGTTCGGGTCGTCGCGCACCGCGGCATCGACCATCGGGCGCGAGGCCGGGATGGCATTGGGATAGCGCACCTGGTTGGTGATGCCGGCCATGACGTCGGGCTGCAGCAGGAAGTCGATGAAGCGCTGCGCCGCTTCCGGGTTCGGCGCATCGGCCGGGATGGCCAGCATGTCGAACCACAGCTGCGCGCCTTCCTTCGGCGCGACATAGCCGATCTGCACGCCGCGCCCGGCCTCCCGCGCGCGGGCCTGGGCCTGGATGACGTCGCCGCTATAGGTCAGCACGACGCAGTATTCGCCATTAGCCAGGGCGTCCATCAGGTTGCCGCTGGCGGTGATGGCGCGGATCTGCGGGCGGATCGCCAGCAGCGCGTCCTCGGCGGCGCGCAGGTCGCGCGGCTCGGTGGTGTTGGGGTCGCGGCCGAGCCAGCGCAGCACGCTGGGCATCACGTCGATCGAGGAATCCATCACCGCGATGCCGCAGCGCGCCAGGCGCCGGGCATTCTCCGGCTTCAGCAGCAGGTCCAGGCTGTCGAGCGGCGCGTCGGGGGCGAATTCGCGCAGCTTGTCCGGCCGGATGCCCAGCCCGATCGTGCCGTAGAGATAGATGGCGCCATGCCGGTTGCCGGGATCGGAGCTTTCCACCTGGCGCAGCAGCGCGGGGTCCTGGTTGCCCCAGTTGCGGATCGCCGCCCGGTCCAGCGGCCGCAGCGCACCGGCGCGGACCAGCCGGGAGAAGCTGGGCTCGCTGGTCGGCACCACCACGTCATAGCCGGAGCGCCCGGCGGAGAGCTTGCCCTCCAGCGTCTCCAGACTGTCGAAGACGTCGTAGCGCACGCGGATGCCGGTCTCGCGCTGGAAGCGGGCGATGGCATAGGGGTCGATGTAGTCCGACCAGTTGTAGACGTTCAGCACCGTCTGGCCCGGCGCCGGCGCGGCGGGCGGGCTGGCCTGCTGGGCGGCGGCGCTGCCGGGCTGCAGGGCCAGGAAGGGGGCCGCCAGAACAGCGGCGGCGAGCAGGCGGCGAAGCATGCGGTCATTCCTGGGGGCTGGAGGGGCGGCGGCGCCGAAGCGCAGAAACCTACGCGCCGTCCGGCCGCCGGTCCACGGCGCAAGAACGCTGCCAACGGGATCGTCGCCATAATAGGATTTTTTTCTTGACGTCGATAGATAACGTATTTAAT
>NZ_MLCO01000224.1 GCF_001982615.1 Teichococcus deserti
CAGCACCGCCTCATCCTCCACCACCCACACCCTCATTCCTTTGTCCTCTCGCCCGCCCCTTCCCGGGACCGGGCGAGAGGACAAAGGAATGAGGGTGTGGGTGGTGGAGGATGAGGCGGTGCTGCGCGATGCGCAGGCCGTCGGCCTCGGCCTGCAGGGCTTCCGGCTGGAGACCGCCTCGCTGCGCCAGGAGGCCGAGGCCGCCCTGCTGGCCGGCGGCTTCGATGCCGTGCTGCTGGACAACATGCTGCCCGACGGCTCCGGGATGGAGCTGCTGCGGGCCGTCCGGCGCGCGGGCGACGCCACCCCGGTGCTGCTGCCGACCGCGCCGGACGGGGTGGAGAACCGCATCCAGGGCTCGACCTCGGCGCCGACGACTATCTGGAGAAGCTTTTCGGCCTGACCAAGGTCGCCGCCCGCCCGCGCGCCCTGTCGCGCCGCGCCCAGGGCCGGTCGCAGCCGGCGCTGCGCTGGGGTGGCTCACCCTGAACCCGGCGCAGCGCCAGGCTATGCCGGACGGGGCACCCCTCGCCCTCTCCCGCCAGGAATTCCCGCTGCTCGAGACCATGATGGAGCGGCCCACCCTGGTCCGTTCCCGCCCCGCGCGGGAAGAGATCCTCTATGGCTGGCAGGAGGCGGTGAAGAGCAACGCCATCGAGGCGCATGTCCACCACCTGCGCCAGAAACTCGGCTGCGGCGTGATCGAGACGCCGCGTGGCGCCGGCTATCGCGTGGAGCCCCAAGGCGGATCGACGGGCTGACACTCCGGCCGCCCCATGCTCCACTCCCGACCAAGAATCACGGGAGGGCGCGGAGAAAATGAGCGGCAGCTATACGGTCGGCGACCTGGTGGCCGAGTTCCTGGCGCGCATCGGCGTGCAGGACTGCTTCGGCATCGTCTCGGTGCACAACATCCCCATGCTGGACGCCATCGGCCGGCGCAACGCCATCCGCTACGTCATGGCGCGCAACGAGATGGGGGCGGCGCATATGGCCGACGCCTATGCCCGCGTCTCCAACGGGCTGGGCGTGGTCTTCAGCTCCACCGGCCCCGGCGCGGCCAATGCGGTGGGCGGCCTGGTCGAGGCCCGTTTCGGCGGCAGCCCGGTGCTGCACATCACCGGCCAGACCGCCACCCGCTTCGCCGGCCGCGACATGGGACCGGTGCATGACGTCCCCGGCCAGAGCGCCATGCTGGCCGCCGTCTGCAAGGCCCAGCTGCGCCTGCCCAACGCCGATGCCGCGCTGGGCTTCCTGATCCGCGCCGCCACCCTGGCCCTGACCCCGCCGCGCGGCCCGGTGACGCTGGAAATCCCCATCGACCTGCAGCGCGTCGTCATCCCGCGCCCGGCCGAGCTCGACAGCCTGACCCTGCCGATCCCCGCCCCCCTGGCCCCGGACGAGGCCGCCCTCGACGCCCTGGCCGACCTGCTGGCAAAGGCGAGGCGGCCGATGCTCTGGCTCGGCAACGGCGCCAAGGCGGCGGGCGCGGGGGCCCGGGCGATGCTCGATCTCGGCTTCGGCGTGGTCAGCTCCTGGAACGGCCGCGGCACCGTGCCGGAGGACCACCCCATGTCCTTCGCCGCCCTGCACGGCAACGGCGCCCCCCGCATCGAGGCCTTCTACCAGACCGTCGACGCCATGCTGGTGGTGGGGTCGCGGCTGCGCGGCCATGAGACGCTGGATTTCTCGCTGAAGCTGCCCCGCCCGCTCTACCAGGTGGACATCGACCCCGGTGCGCAGAGCCGCAGCTACGTCACCGACTTCTTCCTGAACGCCGATGCCGAGCTGGCCCTCCAGGGCCTGGCGCAACGCCTGAAGGGTCGGATCAGCCTCGACCCCGGCTACGCCCAGGACTTCACCGACACCAAGCAGAAGGCCATCGCCGACTACAAGGACACCCTGGGCCCCTATGCCGGCTTCCCCGAGGCCGTGCGCTCTGCCCTGCCCCGCGACGCCCTCTGGGTCCGCGACATCACCCTGAACAACAGCAGCTGGGGCAACCGCATCATGCCGGTCTATGGCCCGCATGATTCCGTCCACCCCGTCGGCGCCGCCATCGGCCCCGGCCTGCCCCTCGGCATCGGCGCGGCGCTCGCCGGGCGCGGCCGCAAGGCGGTCGCCATGGTCGGCGACGGCGGCTTCGCCATGAACATGGCCGAGCTCTTCACCGCGGCGCAGGAAAACCTGGAGCTGGTGGTGCTGCTGATGAACGACCGCGGCTACGGCGTCATCAAGCACATCCAGGGCGCGCTGCAGGAAGGGCGGATGTTCTTCGGCGACCTCATGGGGCCGGATTTCCAGCAGCTGGCCAAGCTGGCCGGCATGCCCGCCTTCAAGGTCTCCCGCGCCGACGATCTGCAAGCCACGCTGCAAAAAGCCTGCGAGACCCCGGGGCCCTCCCTCGTCGAGGTCGACATGCACGCGATCGGGCCATTTCCGCCCTACGCGCCCTACAACAACCTCGGGATCTATAAAAAGTAAGACTGGAGGGAGAAAGAATTCTCCCTCCAGACCTCCCTCATCTTTTTTTGTCAGTCAGCCTTGATCCCTGCCTCGACCGAAATCTTCTGCCACCGCTCGCTATCCGCGGTCACCCAGCGCGCCAAATCTTCCGTCGGCACCGCCAAAGGATCGACGAAAGCCCGCTGCAGCCGCTCCGTCGTCTGCGGCGTGCGCGTCGCCAGCAGCGCTTTCTGCAACGCAGAGAAAATCGGCGCCGGGGTGCGCGTCGGCACGAACAGCCCGAACCAGATGCCCAGCTCGTAATCCTTGACGCCCGCCTCGCGCAGCGTCGGCACATCCGGCAGCGCCGAGGCCCGCCGCGTCGTCGTCACCCCCAGCGGCCGCAACGCCCCGCCGCGGATATGCGCCGTCGAGGTCGCCGTCGTGTCGAAGCAGAAATCGACGTCGTTCGCCAACATCGACGCCACCAGCGGCGAGGAGCCGCGATACGGCACATGCGTCGCCTCGATCCCCGCCGCCTTCAGGAACACCACCGCCGACAGATGCGACGAGCTGCCATTGCCGACCGAGCCATAGACCAGCGGCTTCGCCCGCGCCTCGGCCACGAACTCGGGCAACGTCGTCGCCGCCACCCGCTTCGGCGCAACCGAAAGGACGTTGGCGACCTCGCCGATCGTCGCCAGGCAGGCGAAGTCGCGCGCGGCATCGACGCCCGAGCCTTTGTACATCACCGGGTTGACGCCGAACATCGCGGTGGTGCCGAACAGGATGGTGTGGCCATCGGCCTCGGCCTGCATCGCCGCCTGGGTGCCGATATTGCCGCCCGCCCCGGCGCGGTTCTCCACCACCACCGACTGGCCCAGCTCCGCCCCCAGCGGCTCGGCGACGATGCGGCCGACGATGTCGTTCACGCCCCCCGGCGGATAGGTGACGATCAGCCGCACCGGCCGGCTCGGCTTCCAGCCTTCCGCCCGCACCAGCGCGGGCGCGGCCAGCAGGCCTCCACCCAAAGCTCCCGCTCCCAGGGCGAGCGCCCCTCGTCTTGCGATCATGTCCTGGCCCTGCTCGTGTTTTGTCCCGCCGATCTGCGCCGGCGGCGATCGAAGCTTAGACCCCGCCGTCAGGCCCTGCCAACGCTCCGCCGCGCCCCGCGGCGCCACCCCCGAGCGGCAGCACGGCGTATTTTCCCCGATCGAACTTTTTTCAATCGTCTTTTAAGCGGCAAGGCCCTGCCGACACCAAGTGCCAGCCGCGCTTTCCAGCCCCTTCCCGGCCAAAACTGCACGAAAATTCAACGTGGAACCATTGCCGGCGTGATGGAACTAGCTAAGGTCTCGCCACGGCATCAGGCCCCGTCCCGCCCCCGCGACGACTGCGCGGCCCTGTGTCATACTTCACCCAGCACGGTCGCGCCGCGGCACCCCCGCGGCCGGCCTCGTCACCACCACCACCGGCCCGCCTGCAAGGCCGGGACAACGTCCAGATGAGGATCCCAGATCATGGCCTCCCGTCGTTCCTTCCTGGCTGGCGCCGCCGCGCTCTCGGCCGCGCCGATGCTGCCCTCCGCTCCCGCCATCGCCCAGGGCAACGCGGCGCACACGCTGCGCTTCATCCCCCAGGCCGACGTGACCGTGCTGGATCCGCTGAGCACCACCTCCTATGCGGTGCGCAACCACGGCCATCTGTGCTGGGACACGCTCTACGGCCTGGACATCAACTTCCGCCCGCAGCCGCAGCTGGCCGAGGGCCATGCGGTCGAGGATGACGGCAAGCGCTGGACTTTCACGCTCCGCGACGGCCCGACCTTCCATGATGGCGAGAAGATCCGCGCCCAGGATGCCGTGGCCTCGATCAAGCGCTGGATGACCCGCGACACCCACGGCCAGACCCTCGCCGCGCGGCTCGACGAGATCGCGGTCCTCGACGACCGCCGCTTCGTCCTGCGGCTGAAGCGCCCCTTCGGCGCGATGCTGGACGCGCTGGGCAAGTCCTCCTCCTACCCCTGCTTCATCTATCCCGAGCGCTTCGCCAACACCCCGGCGACCACCCCGCTGAAGGAGGTGGTCGGCAGCGGCCCCTATCGCTTCGTCGCCAATGAATGGCAGTCGGGCAGCCAGGTCATCTACCAGAAGTACGACCGCTACGTGCCCTCGCCCGTCGGCGCCCCCGCCGTCACCGCCGGCCCGAAGATCGCCGGCTTCGAGCGGCTGGAATGGCGCATCATCATGGATCCGGCGACCGCCGGCGCCGCGCTGCAGTCCGGCGAGGTCGACTGGTGGGAGCGTGTCGCCCCCGACCTGCGCGACATCCTGGGCCGCCGCCGCGACGTCGTCGTCGACCGCGTCGAGACCAACGGCACCGTCGCCATGCTGCGCCCCAACCACCTGACGGCGCCCTTCAACGACCCGGCGGTGCGCCGCGCCATCTGGCCGGCGCTGACCCAGTCCGATTTCATGAACTCGATCTTCAGCGACCGCAGCCTGTGGAAGGACGGGCTGGGCGCCTTCCCGCTCGGCACCACCTTCGCCAGCGATGAGGGCATGTCGGCCATCACCAGCCCGCGCAACCTGGACGCGGCCCGCAAGGCCCTGGCCGCCACCGGCAAGGCCGGCGCCCGCACCGTGGTGCTGCATCCGGGCGACCAGATCAACAACAGCGCGCTCACCACCGTCGCCACCGACATGCTGAAGAAGGTCGGGCTGGCGGCCGAGGACGCCGTCTCCGACTGGGGCACCATGCTGCAGCGCCGCGCCAAGAAGGAGCCGCTGGAGCAGGGCGGCTGGAGCGCGGTGGTCGTCCTCTTCGGCGGCGAGGACCTGGCCAATCCGGGCGGCCATCCCCTGCTGCGCACCAACGGCCAGGATGCCTGGTTCGGCTGGCCCAGCAGCACCGAGATCGAGGGCCTGCGCGACGCCTGGTTCGAGGCGCCGAATGTCGAGACCCAGAAGGAAATCTGCCGCAAGATCCAGGCGAAGTTCTTCGAGGAGGTGCCCTACTACCCGCTCGGCCAGTATTTCGTGGATTGCGCCTATCGCCGCAACCTGAAGGTCGAGCGCCGCGGCCTGTCGATCCCGCTGAACGCCCGCCGCGAGGCTTGATGTCAAGGTGGGGGAGCCTCCTTGGGCTCCCCCGTCCGCTACTTCAGCGCGATGCCCCAAAACGTCGAGAAGCCGGGCTGCGGGTCGGACATCCGGCTGCCGCGATAGGCGGTGCGCGCCATCAGCTGCCCCAGCGGCAGATAGGGCAGGTCGACGAAAGCCTGCCGCTGCATCTCCGCCGCCAGTCTTTTCTGCTCGGCTTCCTCGCCGCTGCGCATCCATTGGTCGCGCATGGATTCCAGCGCCGCGCTTTCCGGCCAGCCGCGCCCCTGGCCATTCGCCCGGATCGAGGCGTTCACCGCCGGGTCCAGCTGGTCCAGCCCCGACCAGAAGGTGCAGAAGATGCTCCAGCCGCCCTGCTTGACCGGGTCCGGCCGGTTGATCCGCGACAGCGTCGAGCCCCAGTCCAGCGCCTGGTAGTCGACGTTGAAGCCGATGCGGGAAAGCAGGTCGGCCGCGACATCGGCCAGCGCCTTCAGGGTCGGCAGGTCGGTCGGCGCCAGCACCACGATGCGCTGGCCCTTGTAGCCGGCCTCGACCAGCACCCGCTTCGCCGCCTCCAGGTCGCGCGGGGCGTTCAGCGCCGCCATGCCGGCATCGCTCGCCATCGGCGTGCCCGGGCAGAAGAAGCCGACGCCGTCATGCCAGGACTCCGGCGCGTCGCCGGCGCTGGCCTGCATGAAGTCGGATTGCCGCAGCGCCGGCAGGATCGCCCGCCGCACCGCCGGATCGTTGAAAGGCGGCTGCCGGTGGTTCAGCCGCATGCAGCCGATGAAGCCGGTGCGCTCCATCACCGCCACGCGGATCTGCCGGTCGCGCGCCAGCAGCGGCAACTGGTCGAAGGTCGGCGCCTCCCACCAATCGACCTCGCCGGCCCTGAGCGCCGAGGCCGCCGTCGCCGGATCGGGCAGCACCTGCCATTCGACGCGCTCGATCGAGGCGCGCTTGCCGCCGGCGGTGAAGCTCGGCGCCTCGGCCCGCGGCTGGTAGGCGTCGTTGCGGGCATAGGCGACGCGGGCGCCGGCCAATTGCTCCGCGGCCAGGAAGCGGAACGGCCCGCTGCCCACCATCTCGCGCACCTGCTGGAAGGGATCGGTCTGCGCCAGCCGTTCCGGCATGACGACGCAGACCGGCGAGCCCGGCTTGCCCAAGGCATAGCGCAGCAGCGGAAATTTTTCTTTCAGGCGAAAGACGATGGTGCGGTCGTCCGCCGCCTCGAGCGACGCCGTCGCCGCCAGCAGCGATTGCCCCAGCCCGTCCCGCGCGCCCCAGCGCCGGATCGAGGCGACGCAGTCCCGCGCCAGCACCGGCGCGCCGTCATGGAAGCGCAGGCCGTCCCGTAGCCGCAGCCGCCAGGTCAGGCCATCGGCCTCGACCGTGTCGCCCTCCAGCATCTGCGGCCGGATGCGGTACTCGGCATCCATGCCGTAGAGCGTGTCGAAGACCATCATGGCGTGGTTGCGCGTCACATAGGCGGCGGTCCAGACCGGGTCGAGCACGGCCAGGTCGGCCTGCGGCACGAAGCGCAGCGGCGTCGCGGCCCGGGCCAGGCGGGGCGCGGACAGGCCCAGGGGCGCGGCCAGCACCAGGCGGCGGGAGAGGCTCATGGCGGGCGCTCCTTCAGTCATGCGCCCGGGCATCAATCCCTCTCTGTCATCGGCTTGTCAAAGCGCGGCCGCGGCCGTGGCGAGGCGCCCTATAAAAATTGCGTGGAGGCACCTCGTTTACCACTGCGAAAGGAAGCTCCCGCAATAGTGAGCCCACGCCAGACACGGCGCCACCGACGCAACCGCAGGACGCAGCCATGACCCTCTCCATCGCCCCCGCCGCCGCCACCGCCCGCGCCAACGAAGCCGCTGCTTTCGAGAAGGTGCTGGGTTTGCTAGCCGCGGCGCATCGCGGTGGCGAAGCGGCCCGCGCCCAGGCGCTGCGCATGAACGACAAGCTGTGGAGCGCCATCCTGCAGGCGGTCGGCAACGCCGAGAGCGCCCTGGCCTTGCCGATGCGCCAGGGCCTGGCCGCCCTGGGCGTCTCCGTCCTGCGCGAGCAGGGCCGCGCCCAGCCCAACCTAGATCTGCTGATCGCCATCAACCAGCGCGTCCTCGCCGGCCTCGCCACCCGCCACTGATCTTCTTTCGACCTACGTCCTGCACCTTGCCCCGGGGCATCACGCCTCGGGGCTTTTTTCATGTCCGCAGGCTGGCGCTGGAAAATTCCCGATAAAAAATGCGTGGAGGCACAGCGTTTACCGCCGTGAAAGGAAGCTCCCGCAATAGTGAGCCCACGCCAAACACGGCGCCACGAACACAAACGCAGGACGCAGCCATGACCCTCTCCATCGCCCCCGCCGCCGCCACCGCCCGCGCCAACGAAGCCGCTGCCTTCGAGAAGGTGCTGGTTCTGCTGGCCGCGGCGCATCGCGGTGGCGAGGCGGCCCGGGCCCAAGCGCTGCGCATGAACGACAAGCTGTGGACCGCCATCCTGCAGGCGGTCGGCAACGCCGAGAGCGCCCTGGCCCTGCCGATGCGCCAGGGCCTGGCTGCCCTGGGTGTCTCGGTGCTCCGCGAGCAGGGCCGCGCCCAACCGAACCTGGATCTGCTGATCGCCATCAACCAGCGCGTCCTGGCCGGCCTCGCCACCCGCCACTGAGCATCCATCGCGCGGGCGCCCTGGAACCAAAAGCCCCGCCCGAGCATTGCCGTCTCGCCGCAGCGGGACCCCGGACATGCTCACCCTGATCGACAAGGCCATGCTGGCCAGCCGCCACATCCTGACGGTGTTCTTCCTCGGGCTGGTGGTCGCCCTCGGGCTCTACGCGCTCCGCTTCGTCACCAAGCTCTGGGACTATGCCTGGAAGCTGTTTTCGATGCCGGAGAATGACGACCTGCTCGAACTGCTGCACATGGCGGATTCCGCGTTGGTCGCGTCGATGGTCGCCATGGTCGCCATCTCTTCCTATGACAGCCTGGTCTCGCGGCTGAAGGAGGATGCGGCCGCCCAGCGGATGCACTGGGTGGGCGGGCTCGACACCGGCAACCTGAAGCTGAAGCTGGCCACCAGCATCGTCGCCATCTCCTCGATCCAGCTGCTGCAGATGTTCCTGCGCCCCGGCGGCTATGACGACCGCGAGACCATGTGGGCGCTGATCATCCACGGCACCTTCCTGGCCGGCGCGCTGACGCTGGGCCTGCTGGAGCGGCTCGGCGCCAGCCGCGAGGGCGCCGACGACGAGCGCAAGGAGGTGCACAACCCCCACCCCAAGGAGGTCCGGCAGGAGAAGGAGTGATCCCTCCGCCTCAGGGCAGCAGGAGAAAGGGCGCGCCGGAGTCGCGGCAGACTTCCCTCACTTCCTCGATCAGGGCTGGCGTCATCGGGATGCCGGAGACGCTGCGCTCGGCGAAGGCGGCATATTCCGGATCGCCGGGCACCAGCACCTTCTGGCTCGCATCGGCCGGGGTCGTCGCCCGCATCCGGTCCGTCAGCGTGTCGAGCTCGGCGCGGAAGTCTCCGGCATCCCGGAAGGCGCCGGGGTCGAGGACGAGAAAAAAGTGGCCTGTGATGCGGTCCTCGGCCGAGGCGCCGGTCAGTGTGGCGCAGAGGATTTCCACCATCAGCGCCAGGCCATAGCCCTTGTGGCCGCCCAGCGTCCGGGTGCCGCCCAGCGGCGCCAGCAGCTTGGTCTCGGCGGCGACAGCGGAGTCATGCTCCGGCGTGCCTTCGGTGGTCAGCGCCCAGCCGTCGGGCAGCCGCTTGCCGGCGCGGCGGGCGATCGAGACCTTGCCATAGGCGACCGTCGTCGTCGCCATGTCGAGCGAGACCGGCGGATGCCGCTCGCCCGGCGCCGAGAAGGCGATCGGATTGGTGCCCAGCTGCGGCTGCCGCCCGAAGACCGGCACCAGGAAGGGGGTGAAGGCATTGGTCAGCGACAGGCCGATCAGCCCTTCATAGGCGGCCATCTGCGCGTAATACCCCGCCGCGCCGTAATGGTTGGAGCCGCAGACGCCGACCACGCCGACGCCGGTCTCCTTCGCCTTCGCCATGGCCAGCCGCATCGCCAGCAGCGCCGCGGTGTGGCCGATGCTGTGATGCGCATCGACCAGAGCCGTCGAGGGCCGCTCCTGCCGGATGCTCGGCACCGCCTTCGGGTCGAGCTCGCCGCTGGCGAAGAAGCGCTGGTAGTGCGGCAGCATGCCGATGCCATGCGAATCGACGCCGCGCAGGTCCGTGTCGACCATGACCTCGGCGGCCTCCTCAACGGCCTTCAGGGCCATGCCCCATTGCGTGAAGACGGCGACGATCTGCCGGCGCAGCAGCGGCGCGGCGACCAACGGCAGGCTGTCCATGGCGCGGACCTTTCTGTTCCCGAATTCCTTCCCCTTTCATCGGCCCGAAGCGCGGGCCTGTCCATGGGACCTCGCCTGCCATGTGCTATTGCAGTTTATCCCCAGGCACTGCTATGGCAGTGGCCATGTCCAGCGCGCCCGCTCTCGCCGCCTTTGCCTCCGACGACCTTCTGTCCGTTGCCGACCGGGCCTATCGCCGGCTGCGGGACGCGATCGTCGACGGGTCGCTGGCCGGCGGCGCCCGGGTCTCGGAACGGTCGCTGGCGCTGCAGCTCGGCATTTCCGCCCAGCCGGTGCGCGAGGCGCTGCGCCGTCTCGAGGCCGAGGGCATGGTCATCACCAGCCCGCGCCGCGGCACCCTGGTCGCCGAATTCGGCCCCGAGCGGCTGGCCGAGATGGGGCTGGTGCGCATCGCCCTCGAAGGCGCCGCCGCCGCGCTCGCCGCCCGCCGCGCCACGCCTGCCGATATCGCGGCGCTGCGCCAGCAGCTGAGGGAAATGGCGCCGGCGACGGCGGCGCGCGACATCGTCACGCTGGCGGCGGCCAATGAGCGCTTCCACGACCTGGTCGACGGCATCGCCGGCAACAGCCTGGTCGGGCGCTCGCTGCAGGCGATCCGCGCCTATGACCATTTCGGCCGGCTGCGCGCGCTGCGCAGCTCGCCCCGCGAGCCGGCCATCGCCTTGCGCGAGCATGCCGGCATCGTCGCCGCCATCCGCCGCGGCGCGCCGAAGCAGGCGGAGGCGCGGATGCGCGCCCATGTCGAACGATCGCTGGTGGCCAGCAGCATCCTTCGCGCCGACGGCACCAGCGATCCCATCAAGCCCGAGGAAACCCAAAGATGAGCATCGACCCGAAGCTGCAGAAAGCGCTGGGCGGCATTTCCGGCATCCTGGTGACGCCCTTCAACCCCGATGAATCCCTGGCCCTGCCGAAGCTGAAGCCGGTGGTGGACCGCGCGGTGAAGGCCGGCGTCCATGTGCTGGTCGCCAACGGCAATACCAGCGAGTTCTACGGCATGACCACGGCCGAGGCCGAGGCCGCCGTGCATGCCGCCGCCGAGCAGGTGGCCGGGCGGGTGCCGCTGCTGGCCGGCGTCGGCCGCAGCATCAACGACGCGGTGGCCCTGGCCCGCGCCTCGCGCGCCGCCGGCGCCAGCGCGCTGATGGTGCACCAGCCCCCCGACCCCTTCGTCAGCCCGCGCGGTGTTCTGGCCTATGTCCAGCGCATCGCCGAGGCCGGCCAGGGGCTGCCGGTCGTGCTGTATCTGCGCGATGACGGCATCGGCAATGACAACATCATCGCGCTGTGCCAGATCCCTGGCGTGGTCGGGGTGAAGTGGGCCGCCCCCACCCCGCTGCGGCTGGGCGAAATCATCCGCGCCACCCGCGGCAGCGGCATCGCCTGGATCGGCGGGCTGGCCGAAACCTGGGCGCCACCCTTCTATGCCGTCGGCGCCCGCGGCTACACCTCCGGCCTGATCAATGTCTGGCCCGAGCACAGCGTCGCCATCCACACGGCGCTGGAGGCCGGCGACTATCCCCGCGCCGCGCAGCTGATCGAGACCATGTCGGCCTTCGAGGCGCTGCGCGCGGAAGAGCGCAACGGCACCAATGTCTCCGTCGTCAAGGCGGCGCTGCAGATGCTGGGCGATGATTGCGGCCCGACCCGGCCGCCTTCCGCCTGGCCGCTGACGCCGAAGGCCGAGGCCGAGCTGCGCCGCCGCCTGACCGAATGGGGCCTGATCCGCGCCGCCGCGGCCGAATAGTTTTTTCAGTTTGCCGGGCGGCCGTTGGCCGCCCGGCGCGTCCCGCCGTGCCTTGCCGTGCCTGCCAAGAACGAAGAATCAGGGAAGAAAACGATGGAAAGAATCACCCGCCGCGCGGCGCTCGCCGCGCCCCTGGCGCTGGCTGCCCTGTCTTCCGCCCGCGCCCAGCCTGCCTGGCCCGCCGCCTCGGTCCGCATCATCGTCCCCTATTCGCCCGGCGGCGCCTCCGACATCGCCGCCCGCCTGCTGGGCGAGCGGCTGACCCCGCTCTGGGGCCAGTCGGTGGTGGTGGAGAACCGCACCGGCGCCAACGGCATCATCGGCACCGATGTCGTGGCGAAATCCGCGCCCGACGGGCTGAACCTGGCTTTCGTCTCGGTCAACCACGCGGTGAACGCGGCGCTCTACACCACGCCTTTCGACACGCTCAAAGACTTCTCCGTCCTCAGCCTGATCTATTCGGTGCCGCTGGTGCTGGTGGCCGCCGCCGATTTCCCGGCCAACACGGTGGCCGAGCTGATGGCCATGGTGAAGGCCAAGCCGGGCGAAATCACCTTCGCCGGCACCGGCGGCGCGGTGCATCTGGCGGCCGAAATGTTCGCGCATCGGGCCGGCGGCGCGATGACCCAGGTGCCCTATCGCGGCAGCACCGCGGCCCATCCCGACCTGATGGCGCGGCGCGTCGACGTCATGTTCGACACCCTGCCAGCGGTGCTGGGCCATGTGCAGGGCGGCAAGCTGAAGGCCATCGCCATCACCAGCGCTGAGCGCTCGGCCGTGCTGCCGAACCTGCCGACCATCGCCGAATCCGGCCTGCCCGGCTTCGAGGCTGCGACCTGGGGCGCCATCATCGGCCCGGCGAAGCTGCCGCCCGCCATCGCCGCGAAAATTTCGGCCGATGCCAATGCGCAGCTGCAGGTGCCGGCGCTGCGCGAGCGGCTGGTGGCGCTGGGCGCCACCCCGGTCGGCACCACGCCGGAGGTCGCCCAGACCTTCGTCCGCGACGAAGTCGCCAAGTGGCAGGCCGTCGTCACCCAGGCCGGCATCCAGAAGCAGTAGCGTACGACAGGCCGGCGGCTTGCAGCGCCGCCGCCACGTCCTTCCGCGCCTCGCCCTGCAGCGGCAGGATAGGGCGCGGCGGCGCCTTGTCGGCGAGGCCCAGGATGTCCGCCGCCGCATAGACGCAGCGCAGGCTGGTGTGGCGGCGGAACACCGCCCAGAGCGGCTGCAGCCGGTCATCCGCCTGCCGCGCCTCGGCCGCGCGGCCTTCCTTCGCCGCCCGCGTGATCGCCAGGCAGGGCTCGGGGAACAGGCCGCCGGCGACGCTGTACCAGGCGGCGGCGCCGGCCAGCAGCGCCTCGGCCGCGTTCCAGTCGCCGCTGACGCCGACCGAGAAATCATCCGGCACGCCCGCCTTCAGCGTCGCCAAATGCGCGGCCACCGCATCGGCCGCCGGCGCCAGCCCCTTCACCGCTACCACCTTGGGCAGCTGCGACAGCCGTCCCACCAGCGCCGGGCTGAAGCTGAAATGCGTGGTGCCGGGATTGTCGTAGATCACCAGCGGCAGGTCGCTCGCCGCCGCCACCGCCTGGAAGTGAGAAAAGACCTCGTCGTCCAGCAGCGGCGTGTAGGAGACCGGGGCCAGCAGCCCGGCGCGGGCGCCGGCGGCGAAGGCGTCGCGGGCCAGGGCCACGGCCTCGTCGGTGCGCAGCGCGCCGATGCCGGCCAGCACGGGGATGTCGCCGGCCAGGGCCACCGCCTGCTCGATCGCGCCGCGCCGCTCGGCCCGCGACAGATAGGGGTAGGAGCCGGTGCTGCCCAGCAGCCCGATGGAATCGACGCGCGCCGTGACCAGACGCTGCAGCAGCCGGCCAAGACCGGCCTGGTCAACGCGCCCCTCGGCATCAGCGGGGGTGATGGGAAAAGCAGAGAGTCCCTGGAGCAGCATGGCGGTCATCTTCCGGGTCGGAATGGCGGGCGGAAGTGGCATAGCATGTTTTTCGGATCAGCGACAAAAATCTGGTCCAGTCGGGCCGGACTTGAGGCAGAAGCCTGGCCATGCTGCATTGCAGCGATTCCTGCCCCGAGATGTGCCCGATGAAGCCTGTGATTCTGACCGCCATGGCGGCCCCCGCCCGCCTGCTGCAGATGCTGGAGCCACATTTTTCCGTCTTGCCGCCGCTGTCGGCGCCGGTGCCGGAAGCCGTGCCGCCGGAGGCGCGCGACGCCCGCGTGCTGATCACCCTGGGCGGCATCAAGACCAGCGCGTCCCTGATCGAGGCGCTGCCGCAGCTCGGCCTGATCGCCTGCTACGGCACCGGCTACGAGAATGTCGACCGCGTCGCCGCCGCTGCGCGCGGCATCAAGGTGACCAATGCGGCCGATGCCAATGCCGCCGCCGTCGCCGAATTCGCCATGGGCCTGGCTCTGGCCGCCACCCGCGACATCCTGCGCGGCGATGCCTGGCTGCGCGCCGGCAATTGGCAGAACAAGGCGATCGAGCGCCTGCCGCTGGCCCGCGGCCTGCTCGGCCGCCGCATAGGCATTTTTGGTCTTGGCGCCATCGGTGTCGAGATCGCGACGCGGGCGCGCGCCTTCGGCATGGAGGTCGGCTACCACAACCGCCGCCCGCGCGCCGACCTGCCTTACACCTATATCGACAGCCTGAAGGGCCTGGCCGAATGGTCGGACCTGCTGATGGTCGCCGTCCGTGCCAGCGCCCAGACCGAGCATGCCGTCAGCACCGAGGTGCTGGAGGCGCTGGGCCCCGACGGCGTGCTGGTCAATATCTCCCGCGGCAGCGTGGTCGACGAGGCGGCGCTGATCGCCGCGCTGGACGGCCAGAAGATCGCCGGTGCAGCGCTCGATGTCTTCGAGCATGAGCCGAAGATCCCGGCGCGGCTGATGGAATTTCCGAATGTCGTGCTGACGCCGCATATCGCGGCGCTGGCCCTGACCGCGCAGCAGGCGCAGCAGCAATTGATGGCCGACAATATCTTCGCGTATTTCGCCGGCCAGCCGCTGCTGTCGGAAGTGCCGGCGCCTTAAGAAGAGGCAAGCCTGGAGCAGGAGGGTTTCGCACCCCCCCGCCCCGCGCGCCTCACTTCGGCGCGGCGGCCAGGCCCGCCTGGGCGATGGCCTCGTCATGCTGCGGCGTGTCGGCCGAGACGCCGATGCCCCCCACCACCTGTCCGCCCACCGTGATCGGCAGCCCGCCGCGCATCGGCGTGAAGCCGCGCGCGGTGATGACGGCCGGGCGGTTGCCGTTGATGGCATCCTCCAGCACGCCGGTCGGGCGGCGGAACAGGGCGGCGGTGCGCGCCTTGCCCGGGGCCAGCTCGACGCCGGCCGGCACCATCGCCTGGTCCATGCGCAGCAGCAGCAGCGGCAGCCCGGCATCGTCGGTGATGGCGATGACGGCGGGCCAGCCCTCGGCGCGCGCCTTGGCCTCGGCGGCGGCGGCGATGCTGCGCGCAGCCTCCAGCGTCAGATAGGGTTTTTGCGGCAGGTCGGCGGCGAAAGCGGTGGTGCTGGCCAGGGCCAGGGCGGCGCCGAGGGCGATGCGCTTGATCATCGGGGAGATACTCCGGCAGGGGTTGCGCCCTTGAAACTGGGGAGCGCGGCCGCAACGGTCCATTGCCGGGACGCGTTGAAACAATTAGGCAGGACCTCATGAAGCCCGGCATCGAGCTGCGTCACCTGCGCTATTTCCTGGCCCTGGCCGAGGCGCTGCATTTCACCCGCGCCGCCACCGCCCTCGGCATCGCGCCGCCGACCCTGTCGGTGCAGATCCGCGAGCTGGAAACCTTCCTGTCGGCCGAACTCTTCAGGCGGGCGCAGCGGACGGTGCGATTGACCCCCGCCGGCGAGGCCTTCCGCGCCGAGGCCCAGGCCACCATCGACCAGTTCGAGCGCACCGAAAGCGTCGGCCGCCGCGCCGGACGGGGCGAGCTCGGCCGCATCGAGCTCGGCTATGTCGGCTCGGCGGCCTATGGCGGGGTGCTGCAGGACCAGGTGGCCCGCTTCCGCGCCCGCCACCCCGCCGTCGAGCTCAATTGCCGCGAGCATCCGATGGAGGCCATGCCGCGGATGCTCGACGAAGGCCGGCTCGACATCGCCTTCATCCGCCCGCCGCTGCCGCTGCCCCCTGGCCTGCGCAGCCATGTCCTGCTGCGCGACTTCTTTTGCCTCGCCCTGCCGGAGGCGCATCCGCTGGCGGCCGGCGACGGTCCCGTCGCGGCGCGCGCTCTGGCAAAGGAAGGTTTTCTGCTGCCCGAGCAGGCGCTGGGCACCGAGGCGATCGGCCGCCGCGGCCGCTTCGCCCCGCGCATCCTGGGCCGGCCGGGCAGCCTGATGGAGGTGCTGACCGCCGTCTCGCTCGGCCATGGCCTGGCGGTGGTGCCCAGCGTCCTGGTCGCCGTCGTCCGCCTGCCCGGCATCCGCTTCCGCGCGCTGGGCGGTGCGGCGATCGCCTCCGAGATCGCCGCCGCCTTCCGCCGGCACGAGCGCTCGCCCGCGGCGCGGCTGCTGATCCGCCAGATCGCCGAGACGACCGAGCGGATCGCCCCGCCGATCTAGTCTGAGGCAGTGATCCACGCCTTTCGGCGAAGCCGCCTCAGGCGATCACGGGCTAGTTTGGCGTGATGTTCGCCGCGCGCACCAGCGGCTCCCATTTCGCCATCTCGGCGGCCAGCCACTGGGCAGCAGTGTCGGGCGTGGTGTCGCTGCGCGGCTCCATGGTCATCTCGTCGACGCGGCGGCGCATGCGCTCGTCGCCCATCACCTTGTTCGCCGCCTGGTTCAGCCGGCGGACGATCGGCGCCGGCGTGCCGGCGGGGGCGAAGAGCATGTGCCAGGTATAGGCCTCGTAGCCCGGCAGGCCGGATTCATTGAAGGTCGGCACGTCGGGCAGCTGCGGCATGCGCTTCGACGAGCTGATGGCCAGGCCGCGCGTCGCGCCGCGCTGCACGCTGGCGACGCCGTCGGAGGCGACGTTCAGCATCATCGACAGATTGCCGTTCAGCAGGTCGGGCATGGCCGGCGCCGAGCCGCGATAGGGCACGTGGTTGACCTTCAGCCCGCCCGCCTGGTGCAGGAACAGCTCGGTCGCCAGATGCACCGCGCCGCCATTGCCGGAGCTGCCGTAGTTGTACTTGCCCGGGTCGCGCTGGAACATCTGCACCAGCTCGCGCAGGTTCTCGGCCGGGACCTCCTTGTTGACCATCAGCAGCATCGGGATGACGCCGACGAGGGCCACCGGCTGGAAGTCGCGCACCGGATCGAAGCTGAGATTGGCGAAGAGCGGCCGCAGCACCGAATGCGCCACGGTGCTGTAGAGGAAGGTGCTGCCGTCCTTCGGCGCCTTGGCCACCGCCTCGGTGCCGACCACCACGCCCGAGCCGGTGCGGTTCTCGACGATGAAGCGCTGGCTCAGCTCGGCCGACAGGGCATCGGCCACCAGCCGCGCCATGACATCGGTCGGGCCGCCGGCGGCGAAGGGGCAGATGATGCGGACCGGTCCGCTGGGCCAGCTCTCCGGTGCCCGGCTTTCCTGGCTGTGGGCCATGGATGGCAGCAGCGGCGCGGCCGCGGCGGCGCCCAACAGGCTGCGACGATGGATCAAGGACATGCGCTTCCTCCCGATGCTTGCTGCATCTTGCGAGGAAGTCTTCCATCGCTGTCGTTCCGGAACAACCCTTAACCGGAATCAACCCGCGCGTGCCCTGGAAAATCATTGCGCAACCGGGCGGCGGGATCGGTCATCGCAGTTCTGTGTGCTGCATGCGGCTTGCGGCACTGCAGAATATATCCGATGTGCAGCGCCACACAGCGGCGGGAACAGCGACGATGTCCAGCGTGACAAAGCTGCCTGACCAGAATGGACGGCCGGGACGTGAGTCGGGGCGCGAGCCTGGCCTGGCCGTGCCGACCCCGGTTCCGGCCGGCGGACCGGTCGCAGGCCGCGGCGTCGTGCTGCGCGAGGCCCGCTTCAGCGCGGCCCTGGTCGCCCGCATCCGCCGGCGACTGGGCCTGACCCAGGGCGACTTCGCCGAGCGCTACAGCATCCCGCTCCGGCTGCTGCGTCGCTGGGAAGCGGCCGAGCTCTGGCCCGACAGCCAGGCCCTGGCCTATCTGCGCGCCATCGCGCGCGAGCCCGCGCCGCACCGCGAGGGCTGAGCGCCCCCGCGGTCTTCTCTTTCCGAGTCAGCGCCCGCGGGAGGGCGGACGCGGGCCACCACGGCCGCCGCCGCCATGCACGCCGCCATGCACGCCGCCACCGGGCGGCGGACCGCGCCGCGCATCATGGCCACGCCCCGGCGCCCGGCCAGTGCCGCCCGGATGCCCACCCGGA
>NZ_MLCO01000225.1 GCF_001982615.1 Teichococcus deserti
GTGGCGGGCGGAGGGCGGGCTGGTGGCGCTGTCCTCCGGCAACCATGGGCAGGCGGTCGCCTGGGCGGCAGCTGCGCCAGGTAGTTCCAGGCGCCGCGCAGCTTGAAGCTGCCGGTGTGCTGCAGGCCCTCGGCCTTGACCAGCACGCGGCCGCCCAGGCGGGCATTCAGCCGCTCGCTTTCCAGCAGCGGCGTCTCGATCGCGACGCCGCGCAGCCGTGCCGCGGCCTCGTGCAGCTCCGACAGCGGCGGCGGCAGCGCTTCCCAGGGCAACGGGTCGCGCGCGGGGTCCGGCGTCACGGCCCGGCCGCCTCGCCGAAGCGCCCGACGGGCACCCCGGCAACCTCGACGGGGAAAGCGATCACGGTGCCAGGCTGCGGCCCGCCCGGGCCTGTGCTGGCCAGCGAGGTGACGAACAGGGTCTTGCGGTCGGCGCCGCCGAAGCAGGGCATGGTCGGCGCCGCGACCGGCAGCGGGATGCGCTCGACGATCACGCCCTCGGGCGAGATGCGGTTCAGCACACCGGCGCTGATGCCCGCGCTCCAGTAGAATCCTTCCATGTCGACGGCGGCGCCGTCCGGCAGGCCCTGCGCCTCGGTCAGCGTCAGCAGGCGGCGCGGATCGGTGGCGCTGCCGCTGGCGGGGTCAAAGTCGAAGGCCTGCACGAAGGGACCGCGGCTGTCGGCGTGATACAGGGTGCGGCCATCCGGGCTCCAGGCCAGGCCATTGGAGCAGCGCAGCCCGCCCATGATGCGGGCGGCCTCGCCGGACGGCGTCACCCGGTACAGCGCGGCCACCGGCTGCCGCTCCGCCCGGTCGTCCAGGCTGCCGACCCAGAAATTGCCGTCCGGACCGACCTTGCCGTCGTTCAGCCGGTTGCTGGCGGGCGACGGCTCGGGATGGACGAGGAAATCGAGCGCGCCGCTGCGCGGGTCGAACAGATGCACGCCGTTGCGCAAGGCGACGACCAGGCGGCCCTCGGACGCCAGGCCAAGGCTGCCGACCTGCGCCGGCATGGCAAAGTCGCGCAGCCGGCCGGTTTCCGGCTCCAGGCGCAGCACCCGCTGCTCGGCGATGTCGACGAACCACAGCACGCCGTCCCGATCGTCCCAGACCGGGCTCTCACCCAGCGTCAGGGGACGGTCGATCAGCTGTCTCACGTCGGGGCGGTGCATGCCTGACCTTTCCTGGTGCCGCGGCATGAGGCCAATTTTCGTATATCAGAGTCAACGGCAGAATCGCGACCCGACCCAGAGAATCGGGATTGCACCGGATCTCGGTTTGTTTTGATATTTCAAAATCACCTTCAGGCCCGGCTCGGGCCACGTCTCCTGGGGAGCGTCCTGCCCATGCCTCGCCGCCGAACCCTGCTGAGCGCCGCCGCCGCCGCCCTTGCCGCCCCGGTCTTCACGCCCGCCGTCGGCCGGGCCCAGAACCGCTCGGTCCTGAAGTTCATCCCGCAATCGGACCTGGCGCTGCTGGATCCGGTGCAGACCACCGGCCTGGTGACGCGCAACCACGGCGCCATGGTCTTCGACACGCTGTATGGGCTTGATGCCGGGTTCGTGCCGCAGCCGCAGATGGCGGCGGGCCACAGCGTGGAAGATGACGGACGCAGCTGGCTGATCACCCTGCGCGAAGGCCTGACCTTCCACGACGGCGCGCCGGTGCTGGCGCGCGACGTGGCCGCCAGCATCGAGCGCTGGTCACGCATCGACGCGCTGGGGCAGACGCTGCGCGCCCGCGCCGAGGAGATCGTCGCGGCCTCGGACCGCGTGCTGCGCATCCGGCTGAAGCAGCCCTTCCCGCAGCTGCCCTTCGCGCTCGGCAAGGCCTCGGCCACCTGCTTCATCATGCCGGAACGCCTGGCCCGCACCGACATCGCCGCCCAGGTGAGCGAGATCATCGGCAGCGGCCCGTTCCGCTTCCTGGCGGGCGAGCGCATGGCCGGGCAGCGCGCCGTCTATGAGAAATTCGCCGGCTACGTGCCCCGCGCCGAGCCACCGAGCTTCATGGCGGGCGGCAAGGTCGTGAAGGTGGATCGCGTGGAATGGCATACCATTCCCGATGCCTCCACCGCCGCCGCGGCCCTGCAATCGGGCGAGATGGATTGGTGGGAGCAGCCGATCCCCGACCTTCTGCCGGTGCTGAGGCGCAGCCGCGGCATCGCCGTCGAGGTGAAGGACAAGGGCGGCTATCTCGGCATGATCCGCTTCAACCACCTGCATCCGCCCTTCGACAATCCGGCGATCCGCCGCGCCTTCCTGGCCGGGATCAATCAGGCGGACTACATGATCGCCACCATGGGGTCCGACACCAGCCTGTGGAAGGACCGCGTCGGCTTCTTCACCCCGGGCTCGCCGCTGGCGAACGAGGCGGGGCTGGACGCGCTGACCGCGCCCCGCAGCCTGGACCGCGTCAGGCAGGCGCTGGCGGCGGCGGGCTACAAGGGCGAGAAGGTGGTCTTCATCGTCCCCAGCGACCTGCCTTCGCTGAATGCGATGAGCGAGATCACCGCCGACCTGTTCCGCCGCGTCGGCATCAACCTGGACTACCAGGCGCTGGACTGGGGCACCGTGCTGCCGCGCCTCTCCTCGCGCAACGCGCCGGACAAGGGCGGCTGGAGCGTCTGGTGCAACTACCTGCCCGGCATCGTCGCGGTTAATCCGGCGGGCAATTCCTTCATGCGGGGCATTGGCCAGCGCGGCCCGGTCGGCTGGCCCTCCAGCGAGCGGCTCGAGGCGCTGCGCGACAGCTTCCTCGAAGCCACCGATGCGGCCGAGCAGCGCCGCATTGCCGGCGAGATGCAGCGCCAGGCCTTCCAGGACCTGCCCTATATCCCGACGGGCTTCTACTACCAGCCCACCGCCTACCGCACGAGCCTCCGCAACATCGTCGAGGGCTTCCCGGTCTTCTGGGGCCTGGAGAAGGCCTGAGCCGATGCAGGACGAGGATCTCGGCTTCGCGCCGGCCACCGCGCTGGCGCGGATGATCGTCGACAAGGTGATCTCGCCGGTCGAGCTGACGACCGCGCTGCTGCGGCGCATCGCGGCGCTGGAGCCGCGGCTCAACGCCTTCGCCCTGCTGGTGCCAGAGCAGGCGCTGGCCCAGGCGCGCGCCGCCGAGCAGGCGGTGATGCAGGGCGCGCCGCTCGGCCGCCTGCATGGCGTGCCGATCACCATCAAGGACCATGAGGCGATCGCCGGGCTGCCGACGGAATTCGGCAGCGCCACCCGGAAAGGCGACACCCCTGGCTTCACCACGCCGATGGCCGCGCGGATGCTGCAGGAAGGCGCCATCCTGCTCGGCAAGACCACGACCTCCGAATTCGGCTGGAAGGGCGTCAGCCAGAGCCCGCTGACCGGCATCACCCACAATCCCTGGAAGCACGGCTACAACGCCGGCGCCTCCTCCGCCGGGGCGGGCGTGGCGGCGGCGGCAGGCTATGGTCCGCTGCACCAGTCCGGCGACGGCGCCGGATCGATCCGCATGCCCGCGCATTTCTGCGGCGCCTTCGGCTTCAAGCCGAGCTTCGGCCGGGTGCCGGTCTATCCGCCCGGCACCGGCGACAACACGCTGCATCTGGGCCCGATGACGCGCAACGTGGCCGATGCGGCGCTGATGCTGCAGGTGATGGCCGGGCCGCATCCCTGGGACCCGACCAGCCTGGAGGCGCCGCCCGCCGACTATACAGCGCTGCTGCGGCAGCCACCCGCGCGCAGGCCTCGCATCGCCTTCAGCCCCGATCTCGGCCATGCGCGGGTGGATGCCGAGGTCGCGCAGCTGGTGCGGCAGGCTGTGGAGGGGCTCGAGCAGGTGCTCGGCCACGCGGTGGATCAGCCCGGGACGCCCTGGGGACCGCAGGGTCCGGAGCTGGCGCGCTATTTCTGGCCTGCGCATTTCTCCCGCTTCGGCGAGCTGCTGCCGCAATGGGAAGACCAGATGGATCCCGGCTTCGTCGCCTGCATCCGTGCCGGGAGCGGGACGACGGTGGCCGAGTATCAGCGGATGCGCATCCGCAAATATGCCTATGGCGTCGAGATCCACCGCTTCTTCGAGGCCTGGGATTTCCTGCTGACGCCAGCCGTCTCCGTCGCGGCCTTCCCGGCCGACCGGCTGCAGCCGGAGCACTGGCCGCAGCACCCCTGGGACTGGCTGAGCTGGGCGGAATTCTCCTACCCCTTCAACCTCTCCGGCAATCCGGCCTGCTCCATCCCCTGCGGCTTCACGGCAGCCGGATTGCCGGTCGGCCTGCAGATCGTCGGCCGCCGCTTCGACGACCTCGGCGTGCTGCAGCTGGCAGCGCAGTTCGAGGCGATCCGCCCCTGGGCGCAGCACCGCCCTCCCCTCGCCATGCTGGCATGAAGGAAGATCAACCGTGACCTATTGGGCTTTCGTGACCGGCGGCGGCGGCGATATCGGCGGCGCCATCTGCCAGGCCATGGCCAGGGATGGCTGGAACATCGTCTGCGTCGACCGCGCCATCGACCGTGCCGAGGCGGTCGCCGCCGCCGTGCGGGGCGCGGGCGGGCAGGCGCTCGCCATCGAGGCCGATGTGACGGATCCGGCCGCGGTCGCGGCGGCGGTGGGCCAGGCGCAGGCGCTGGGCGAGATCCGCGCGCTGGTGAACACGGCGGGCAAGGCCCATGCCATTACCCTGGGCGTCACCGACGCCGCCTCCTGGCGCGCCGATTTCAGCGTCAACCTGGACTCGGCCTTCCTCTGCGTCCAGGCCCTGAAGGGCGCGCTGATGGCGCAGGGCGGCGTCATCGTGAACATCGCCTCGGTCAATGGCATCGGCGTCTATGGCTTCCCCGGCTACAGCGCGGCCAAGGCGGCGCTGATCCACATGTCGCAATCGATGGCGGTGGAGTTCGGTCCCGCCGATGTCCGGGTCAATGTCGTGGCCCCCGGGACGGTGCGCACCCGCGCCTGGGCGGCGCGGCTGGAGGCCAATCCCGCGCTGTTCGACGAGCTGAAGTCGCTCTGCCCGCTGCAGCGCATCTCCGATCCGGAGGACATCGCCGAGGCGGTGGTCTTCCTCGCCTCGAAGCGGGCCTCCATGATCACCGGCGCGGTGCTGGCGGTGGATGGCGGGCTGTCCACCGGCGTCGCTGCGGTCGGGCGCGCCGTGACCCAGGAACGCCATCGCTAGGCCGGCCCCGGCCTTCTCCCCCTCCCATGACAGGACCAGCCATGCCGCCGACCGACACCCTGCCTGCCGTCTCCGCCACGCCCGCGCTGACCACCCTGCTGGCGGGGCGCCCTCCTGTCATCGCCATCCTGCAGGTCGATCGGATCGAGGATGCCGTTCCCTTGCTGGATGCGTTGGAGGCGGCCGGCATTCCCGCCATTGAGGTGACGCTCCGATCGCCGCAGGCGCTTCCCGCCATCGAGGTCATGCGGCGGCGGGCCGATCGCGCGGTGATCGGCGCCGGGACGCTGACCCGGCCTGCGCAGTTCGCGCAGGCGCGCGAGGCCGGGGCGCGCTTCCTGGTCAGCCCGGGCCTGACGTCCGGGCTGGCGCAGGCGGCGGCGGCCATCGGCCTCCCCTTCATCCCGGGCGCGGTGACGCCCAGCGAGGTGCTGGCCGCGCGCGAGCACGGCTTCACCGAGCTCAAGTTCTTCCCTGCCGAGCTGCAGGGCGGCGCGGCCTGGCTGCGGCACATGCAGCCGCTGTTCCCGGATGTGCGGTTCTGCCCCACCGGCGGCGTCTCGGCCGCCAATCTGCAAGGCTATCTCGCGCTGCCCAATGTCTTCGCCGTGGGCGGTGTCTTCATGGCGCCCGCCGAGGCGATCCTGGACAGGAACTGGCCGCGGATCAGGGAGCTCGCCCGCGCAGCCGTGCTGGCAGCGGAGGATCGTCCGGCTTGAGGCGCCAGGCTGACGGCCGCGCCACAAGCTGCCATACTTCGAGGCCTCGAAGGACAATGACGCATTGACCCTGTCTGACGATATTCCGGATGCGGAGCTGAGTGCCCGGAGCAGCCTCTCCGACAAGATCTACACGGAGCTGCGGGTCGCCCTGATGTCGGGCTACTACGAGCCCGGCGACCGGCTGAACATCCGCAAGATCTCGCAGCTCAGCCAGACCTCCCCGACCCCCGTGCGCGAGGCGGTGATGCAGCTCGTGCGCGAGGGGGCGCTGGAGCTGAAGACCGGATACCAGCCGCGCGTCCCGGTGCTGTCGCCCGAGGCCTATCTGCGCATCCTGGAAGTCCGCGTGCCGCTGGAACGGATGGCCACCGTGCTGGCGACGATGCAGGTGACGACGGCGATGCTGGAAGAGCTGCGTGCCATGGACCGGGATTTCATCGCGGCCGAGCGCGGCAATGAATGGAAGGCCGCGATGAATCACAACCGCGCCTTCCATTTCTGCATCTACCGTGCATCCGGCAACGAGGTGCTGGTGCGCACCATCGAGAACCTCTGGCTTCTCACCGGCCCCCTCGTCGGCCGACAATATGTGGAGACCATCCACCGGGCGTCCGACGCCGCCCTGCACGGCCAGATCGTCGACGCGCTCGATCGCCGCGCACCCCATGAAGCGAGCGACCTGGTGGTGCATGACCTGCGCTACGGCGCCCGCGTCATCCTCGAGCGGATGCGCGCCGCCGGGACCCGCCGGAAGCCGCGCGCCGCCGAGGCGGTGGCATCCTGAGCGATCGGTCGCGCGCCTCCGGACTGGCGGAGCGCTGCCTCAGCGGGCTTCCCTGCGGGTGATGCCGGCGATGAAGGGCACCATCAGCACCGCCACGACGGCGATGGCCGCGGCGATGTAGCCGATGCTGCCCACGCCCATGTGGTTGATGGCGCCGCCGCCGATGATGGCGCCGAGGCCGATGCCTGCATTCGCCATGGAGACGTTCAGCGTCCCGGCCAGCGCCTGGGCATGCGACGCCGAGCGCATCACGCGCACCTGGCAGATCGGGTAGAGCGCGGTGTTGGCGAGGCCCCAGATGGCCAGCGCGACGACCAGCCCGGCCTGGTTGCCCGCCAGCGGCACGGTCGCCGCCATGCCGACCGCCAGCACCAGGGCAGCGCCCAGGGTCGCCTGCAGCGGGTTCCGGTCCACCAACAGGCCGCCCAGCCCATTGCCGGCCAGCCCGACCACGCCGAAGCCCATCAGCCACCAGCCGACCGCGGCGGGCGCCACCCGCGCCACCTGCTCCAGCAGGTCGGCCAGGTAGGTGTAGGAGGTGAACATCGCGGTGAAGATCACCACCGAGAGTGCGATGTTGGCCAGGAACACCGGGTCCCTGAGAATGCGCATCTGGTGCGACAGCTGCACGCGCTGCGGCCGTGCCAGCCTTGGCATCACCCTGACCAGCAGCAGCGCCATCAGCAGCGACAGCACGGCCAGGCCCCCAAAAGTGCCGCGCCAGCCGAAGGCGTCGCCCGCCAGCGTGCCCAGCGGGATGCCGAAGACCATGGCGCCGGAGATGCCGAGATAGACATTGGACACCGCCTTCCCGGCACGCCCGGGACCAGCGATCTCCGCCGCGGTCTCGCTCGCGGTGCCCCAGAAGACCGGCAGCGCCAGGGCGGGCAGAAAGCGCCCGAGCGCCAGCACCCAGATGTTCGGGGCGATGGCCGCCAGCGCGTTGGAGCCGGCGAAGACCAGGAGCAGCCCGACGAATAGCCGCTTGCGGTCGTGATGCGACAGCAGCCCGGTCAGCACCGGACCGAACAGCATCACCGTGAAGGCGAAGAGGGTGACGAGCCAACCGGCGGTCGCGACCGAGACGCCGATGTCCCGCGCCAGGCTCGGCAGCATGCCGACGATGACGAATTCGGTGGTGACGATGACGAAGGCGGAGATCGCCAGGAGCAGCACGGGCAGTGAACGGCCCGCGAGACGCGGGTTCTCCCGGGCATGGTTGGCCGAATGCATAGCGATAGACACGGTAGCCTCCAGAAACGGTCTCCGCGCCCTATAGCCTTGACCGGATATCCATGCCCGCGGCATTATTTCGCCTCATTATGGACTTGCAGTCCATAATCATGGAAGGCCTCCATGCTGCCATCGGAACGTCTCAAGGGCATCGAAGCCTTCGTGGCCGCCGCGGATCTCGGCAGCTTCACCGCGGCGGCACAGCGCCTGAACCTGACCACCTCGGCCATCAGCAAGAGCGTTGGACGCCTGGAGGTCCGGCTCGGCTGCCGCCTGTTCGAGCGCACGACGCGCAGGCTGGCGCTGACCAGCGAGGGCGCCGCCTTCCAGGCCACCTGCGTGAAGGTGTTGGCCGAGCTTGCCGAGGCCGAGGCGGTGCTGGCGGCGCAGGCTTCCGAGCCGGTCGGCCGGGTCAAGCTGGACGTCCCCATCGCCTTCGGCCGCCTCCGGGTCATGCCGCTGCTGCTGCGCCTGGCGGAGCGGCATCCGGCGCTGCGGCCGCATGTCACCTTCACCGACCGCTACGTGGATGTCCTCGAGGAAGGGATCGACGTCGCCGTCCGCATCGGCCAGGCGCAAGGCCTGAGCGACGGCCTGGCGCGGCGCCACCTTGGGAGCGAGCACCGCATCTTCTGCGCGGCGCCCGCCTATCTCGCGCGACGCGGCGTGCCGGGGAACCGGCGCGACCTGCTGGCGGCGGACCGCATCCTCTATGGCCGCTCGGACGGCACCGCATCGGCCTGGCGCCTCGGCGGGACGGACGGCGACGAGGACAAGGCCAGCGACGCCCGTCTGGTGCTGGGCAGTGCGGAGGCGCAGGTGGAGGCGGTGAAGGCGGGCTTCGGCATCGCCCAGCTCGCCACATGGCTCATCCAGCAGGAGCTGGACCGCGGCGAGCTGGTCGAGGTTCTGCCCGACTTCGCGACGGAAGGGCTTGCGCTGCAGCTGGTCTGGCCGAAGAGCCGCCAGCTCAGCCCGAAGGTCGACGCGCTGCTGACCTTGCTCAGCGCCGAGCTTCGTATCGACTGACGGCCCCGGCGACTGCCTGCGGCACCGCACACTGCCGGCATCGTCGGGCGATTGGCAGGCCGCGCTCGTCTGCTGAGGTCCCCCGCCAGGCTATGGCCGCGTTGCCCCCTCCGGTCACTTAGGGCAGGCAGAAGGAAGACGCCCGCCTCTCCGCTGCAGCCACGGGACGACATGCACGGCCAACGCATCTTGCAAGGGCGGCGGCCGGCGTTCTGGCGTCAACCGTCAGCCGTTGACTATTGGGTGGATATACACCTAATAGAGGTCATGGCCGGAACCGACGCAGCCCTCCCCTCCCTCGAGCTCGTGGCCCGCAGCTGTCTCTGCCGTCGTGTCCAGCATGCCAGCCGGGCCATCGGCAAGCGCTTCGACGATGCCTTCCGCCCGGTCGGCCTGAACAACTGGCAGTTCACCCTGCTGATGGCTGTCACCGCCGAGGCCGGTCCCACGGTGAACCAGATCGCCGCCGAGCTCGGCATGGATCGGACCACGGCCACCAAGAACCTGCGCATCCTGGAACGCCGCGGCCTGATCGAGATGCGGGTGGACGCGCAGGACCGGCGGATCCGCCGCAGCGCCCTGACGGCCGAGGGGCAACAGGTGCTGCAAGCCGCCCTGCTGCGCTGGCGTCAGGTCAACGACGCCGTTGGCGGCAGCCTGCGCCCGGAGCAGCTCGCCAGCCTGAACGCGGCGCTGGAGACGATCGCTCAAGCCTGAAACAGGAGATGGGCCGCGGCGCGGTCGTCTTTCTTTCGAATTTACGTGGATATCCACTCTTATGCCGCAAGCGCCTGCCCGCAACCTGAGGTGAGAACGACATGCGATACCTCAAGCCGATCCTTCTGGCCCTCGCCGTCCTGGGCGGCGGCGGCGGCGCGATCCTGCTGCTCCGCCCGGCCGCGGTGACCGCGGCACCGGACGATCCGCGACGCGCCGCCCCCGTGGTGCGGACCGCGCTGGTCGAACCGGCATCCCGCGTCGAGCGCGGCTATACCGGCGTCATCGCCGCCCGGGTGCAGAGCAATCTCGGCTTCCGCGTCCCTGGCAAGGTGACCGAGCGCCTGGTCGACACCGGCCAAGGCGTCCGTGCCGGTCAGGCGCTGATGCGCCTGGACCCCCAGGACCTCTCCCTGGCCCTGACGTCGCGCCAGAAGGCCGTGGACGCGGCCCGCGCCCAGCAGGTCCAGGCCCAGGCGGACGAGCTGCGCTACCGGCGCCTGATGGCCGATGGCTGGGCCTCGCGCCAGCGCTACGAGCAGGTGCGGGCAACCCTCGATGCCGCCCGCGCCCAGCTCGCCGCCGCGCAGGCGCAGGCTGAGGTGGCCCGGAACGAGGCGGGCTATGCCGTGCTGGTCGCCGAGGCCGACGGCACCGTCATCGAGACCCTGGCCGAGCCCGGCCAGGTGGTCCTGGCCGGGCAGCCGGTGCTGCGTCTGGCCCATGGCGGCGCGCGGGAGGCGGTCGTGAACCTGCCGGAGACCGCGCGGCCCGCGATCGGCGCCGCCGCCGAGGCCAGCCGCTTTGGCGGCGTGCCTGAACGCTCCCGCGCCGTGCTGCGGCAGTTGTCGGATGCCGCCGACCCGGCAAGCCGGACCTATGAGGCGCGCTTCGTGCTGGACGGCGATGCCGCGCTGGCGCCGCTGGGCGCGACCGTCACCCTGTGGCTGCCGCCGCCAGGGGGAGATGATGCGGCGATGCAGGTGCCGCTCGGCGCCCTGCTGGATGACGGACGCCGCACCGGCGTCTGGGTGGTGGACACCGCCGCCTCGCGGGTGACGCTGCGCCCGGTCTCGGTGCAGCGGCTGGGCCAGGAGCACGCCGTGGTCACCGGCGTCGCGGCCGGGGAGCGGGTCGTCGCCCTGGGCGCCCATCTGCTGCATGCTGGCCAGGGCGTTCGCACCGGCCTGCCCGGGACGGCGACACCGTGAGCCGCTTCAACCTTTCCGCGCTGGCGGTGCGCGAGCGCGCCGTCACCCTGTTCCTCATCCTCGCCGTGGCCCTGGCGGGGACCAATGCCTTCTTCAAGCTGGGGCGGGCGGAGGATCCCTCCTTCACCGTCAAGGTCCTGACCGTGACCGTCGCCTGGCCGGGGGCCACGACGCAGGAGATGCAGGATCTCGTCGCCGAGCCGCTGGAGAAGCGGCTGCAGGAGCTGCGCTGGTACGACCGGGTCGAGACCATGATGCGCCCCGGCCTCGCCTTTCTCACCCTCACCCTGCGCGACGACACCCCGCCGGGCGAGGTTTCCGAGCAGTTCTACCAGGCCCGCAAGAAGCTGGGCGACGAGGCGCGCAGCCTCCCGGCGGGCGTCGCAGGCCCCTTCGTCAACGACGAGTATTCGGACGTCACCTTCGCGCTCTATGCGCTGCGCGCACCCGGCATGGCGCCGCGCCTGCTGGCGCGCCAGGCCGAGGCGATCCGCCAGCAGCTGCTGCATGTCCCTGGCGTGAACAAGGTGAATATCCTGGGCGAAAGGCCCGAGCGCATCTTCGTCCAGTTCTCCTATGCCCGCCTGGCGACGCTGGGGGTCTCGGCGCAGGACATCTTCGCGGCGCTGTCGCGGCAGAACGCCATGACCCCGGCGGGATCCATCGAGGCCCTGGGCCCGCATGTCGTCCTGCGCCTGCAGGGCGCCTATGACGATCTGCAGCAGATCCGCGACACGCCGGTGGTCGCCGCGGGCCGCACCCTGAAGCTGGCCGACATCGCCGAGGTCGAGCGTGGCTACGAGGACCCGCCCGGCTTCCTGATCCGCAATGCCGGCGAGGCCAGCCTGGCGCTGGGCGTGGTGATGCGGCCGGGATGGAACGGGCTGACGCTCGGCCGCGCGCTCGAGGCGGAGACGGCGCGCCTCGGCCACGCCCTGCCGCTTGGCGTCACCCTGGCCAAGATCACCGACCAGGCCGTGAACATCGCCGATTCCATCGGCGAGTTCATGCTGAAATTCTTCATGGCGCTCGGCGTCGTGCTGCTGGTCAGCCTGCTCAGCCTGGGCTGGCGCAGCGGGCTGGTGGTCGCCGCCGCGGTGCCGCTGACGCTGGCGGCGGTCTTCGTCATCATGCTGGAGACCAGCCGCTTCTTCGACCGCATCACGCTCGGCGCGCTGATCCTGGCGCTGGGCCTGCTGGTGGACGACGCCATCATCGCCATCGAGGTGATGGTGGTGAAGATGGAGGAGGGCATGGACCGGGTCGCGGCGGCTGCCTATGCCTGGAGCCACACGGCGGGGCCGATGCTGTCCGGCACCCTGGTCACGGTGATCGGGTTGATGCCGGTCGGCTTCGCCCATTCCTCGGCGGGCGAGTATGCCGGGAACATCTTCTGGATCGTCGCTTTCGCGCTGATCGTCTCCTGGGTCGTCGCCGTGGCCTTCACGCCCTATCTGGGCGTGCGCCTGCTGCCAGCGGTCCAGCCGGTGACCGGCGGCCATCAGGCCATCTACGCGACGCCCGGATACCGGCGGCTGCGCGGCATGGTGGCTTGGGCCGTCCAGCGGAAATTCCTGGTTGCCATCCTGGTCGTGCTGGTCTTCCTGGCCGCCGTGCTGGGCATGGGCCAGCTGCGCCAGCAGTTCTTTCCCGTCTCGGACCGGCCGGAGGTGCTGGTCGAGATCCGCCTGCCCGAAGGCAGCAGCATCGGGGTGACCGCCGACACCACGCAGCAGGTCGAGGCCTGGCTGCGGCAGCAGCCGGAGGCGCAGATCGTCACCAGCTATATCGGCCAGGGCGCGCCGCGCTTCTTCCTGGCCATGGCGCCGGAGCTGCCCGACCCCGCCTTCGCCAAGATCGTCGTGCTGACGCCCGATGCCACCGCGCGCGAGGCGCTGAAGCTGCGGCTGCGCGCGGCGATCGCCGAAGGGCTGGCGCCCGCCGCGCATCTGCGCGTCACCCAGCTGGTCTTCGGCCCCTATACCCCCTTCCCCGTCGAGTTCCGTCTGCGCGGTCCCGACCCCCAGCGCCTGCGCGGCATCGCCGAGGAGGTGCAGGCGGTGATGCGCGCCAATCCCGACACGCGCCAGGTCAACCAGGACTGGGGGCGGCGCACGCCGGTGCTGCACTTCGTCCTGGACCAGGACCGGTTGCGGCTGATCGGCCTGTCGCCCGCCGAGGCGGCGCAGCAGCTGCAATTCCTGCTGAGCGGCGTCACCGTCACGCAGATGCGGGAAGACATCCGGAATGTCGATGTCGTGGCGCGCAGTGCCGGGTCCGAACGGCTGGACCCCGCGCGCCTGTCCGGCTTCGCGCTGACCTCGCGGGATGGACGGCCGATCCCGCTGGAGCAGATCGGCCATGCGGCGGTGCGGATGGAGGAAGCCATCCAGAAACGGCGCGACCGCGTGCCGACCATGACGCTGCGCGCCGATATCGCCGAAGGTCAGCAGCCGCCCGAGGTCTCCCTGGCGGTGATGGCAGCCCTGGGCCCTGTCATCGCCCGGCTGCCGGAAGGCTATTCGATCGAGATGGCAGGCTCGATCGAGGAAGCCGGGAAGGCCAACAAGGCCCTGGCCGCCGTCTTCCCGCTGATGCTGGCGCTGATGCTGACGGTGATCATGGTCCAGGTCCGCTCCTTCTCGGCGACCGCCATGGTGATGCTGACCGCGCCGCTCGGCCTGGTGGGCGCGGTGCCGACCTTGCTGGTCTTCGGCCAGCCCTTCGGCTTCAACGCCATCCTGGGGTTGATCGGGCTTGCGGGCATCCTGATGCGCAACACGCTGATCCTGATCGGGCAGATCGACAGCAACCGCGCCGAAGGGCTCGATCCCTACGATGCCGTGGTCGAAGCCACCGTCCAGCGGGCGCGGCCGGTGATCCTGACGGCGCTGGCCGCGGTGCTGGCCTTCATCCCGCTGACCCATTCCGTCTTCTGGGGGTCGCTCGCCTACACGCTGATCGGCGGCACCGCCCTGGGCACCGTGCTGATCCTGGTGTTCCTGCCAGCGCTCTATGCCATCTGGTTCCGGGTTCCCGCCCGCCCGCTGGCCGCCCTGCACGCGGCACCGCCGGCCCCGGCGGGCGCGGCTGCGGAGTGACTCCGCACCGCCTCGATCGGGCCTGTGCCGCACGGTGCTGATCTGCGCGATCGGCGCCTGGGCGACCGGATCGCCCAGGCGCCGCCGCGGGTTCAGCGAGGCAGAGGGGTCCTGGAAGACCATCTGGGTGCGACGGCTGTCCCGGCGCCGCGCACGGCGCGACAGGGCGGCGACATCGGTGTCGCCAGGCAGGACGCTGCCGCCATCCGGTTCGATCAGCCGCAGGATGCAGCGGGCCAGCCTGGACTTTCCCGAACCGCGCCCGCCGGCGATGCTCAGCGTGCCACCGCGCGGCAGGGCCAGGCTCGCCGCCTCCACCGCCTGCACCCGGCGCGCCCGGCGGCGGAACAGACCGGTGCGGCCACAGGCCTTCTCGACAGCCCGCAGCTGCAACAGGGGCCGCCCCGCCACGACGCGGCGGCCAGTGGCCACGGTCAGAGGCCGGCACGGCGGCGATCAGCGCCTGGCTCCAGGCATGCTGCGGCCGGTTCAGCACGGCATCGCTGGGCCGGCCTGCACCACGCGCCCCTGCTGCATATCGGCGACCACCAGCGCATTGCTGCCGCCCCGACTGTTGATCCGAGCCAGATGTCCTGCCACGCCTTCAGCAGCGGCGGCGTCGAGGACCGCCGGATCGGGCATTGCAGCACGATCCGCCCGGCGGCGATGCGCGCCACCTCGGCGTGGAGAGCGAAGGCGCCGTCGGCATAGAGCTCCTCCAGATGCGCGACCTCGACGCCGTCCAGCCCGCACGTCGCGCCGGGCAGCGCGGCATCGGCCTTCAACCGCGCGACAGGTGGGCGGGAGAAGCGGAGCAGCATCTTGCTCGCCGGCAGCGCCCCAAGGGTTGCGGCGTGCAGCATGGCCTGGGCAGTCCGACCCCGCCGGGGCTTGCGCTGGCCCTGCCCCTGGCGCCTTGATGCGGCCGATCCAGGGGAGAAGACGGATGAAGGTGATCGGCCTGCTCGGCGGCATGAGTTGGGAAAGCTCGGCGGAGTATTATCGCATCATCAACCAGGCGGTGCGGGAGCGGCTGGGCGGGCTGCATTCGGCCGAATGCCTGATGTGGTCCTTCGACTTCGCCCGCATCGAGGCGCTGCAACACGCCGGCAAATGGGATGAGGCCACCGCCGAGCTGGTCGCCGCCGCCCGTCGCCTGGAACGCGCCGGGGCCGATTTCCTGGTGATCTGCACCAACACCATGCACCGCATGGCCGACGAGGTGCAGGCGGCGGTCAGCCTGCCGCTGCTGCATATCGCCGACCCCACCGCCGAGCGGATCAGGACGGCGGGGTTCCGCAAGGTCGGCCTGCTCGGCACCGCCTTCACCATGGAGCAGGACTTCTACAAGGGGCGCCTGGTCGCGCAGCACGGGCTGGAGGTGCTGATCCCCGACGAGGCGCAGCGCGCCGAAATCCATCGCGTGATCTATGAGGAGCTGGTGCAGGGCAAGGTGGTGGACAGCTCGCGCGCGGCCTACCGCGCCGTCATCGCCTCGCTGGTCGCGCGCGGCGCCGAGGCGGTGATCCTGGGCTGCACCGAGATCATGCTGCTGGTCCGCGCGCAGGACAGCGCGGTGCCGCTGTTCGACACCACCGCCATCCATGCCGAGGCGGCGGTGGAGCGCGCGCTGGAAGACTAGCCCTCGACCAGCCCCTTCAGCCCGGCGATCTCGGCGGCGCAGAAATCAAGGAAGAGGCGGATGCGTGGCGCCTGGCGCAGGTCGGGATGGGTCAGCAGCCAGAGGTCGCTGGCCAGCGCCGTCTCCGGCGGCGCCAGGCGGCGCAGCGCCGGCCGCGCATCGCCGAGGAAGCAGGGCAGATGGGCGATGCCCAGGCCGGCCTCGGCCGCCGCGGCCAGGGCCAGGACGCTGTCGAGCCGCGCAGCGATGCGCCCGGCCGGGACATGGCGGCGCAGGAAGCCGGCGGCCGGCAGGGAGGACAGCGGGTCGCCGGGGGCCAGCCAGGGCGCCTCGGCCTCGGTCAGCCCCGCGATCCCGTAGAGCGCCCAGGCGATGCGGGCGGCGCGGCGGCCGACCAGGGTCTCGGGCGGCGCCTCGCTGGCGCGGATGGCGACATCGGCGTCGCGCCGCGACAGATTGGCCGCCGCATTGCCGGTGACGATGTCGAGCCGCACGCCCGGATGGGCGGCGCGGAACCGGGACAGCACCGGCAGCAGCAGCCCGTGCAGCAGGGCGTCGCTGGTGGCCACCCGGATCTCGCCGGAGGCCGCCACGGCCTGGCCGGCCAGCCGCCGGGTCAGCTCGGTGATCTCGCCCTGCATGCGGGCGGCCAGCGCCGCCACCTCCTCCCCCGCCGCGGTCGCGGCATAGCCGGTGCGGTGGCGCTCGAAGAGCGGGGTGCCGAGCAGCGCCTCGATCTGGCCGAGGCGGCGGAAGACGGTGGAATGGGCGACACCCAGCCGCGCCGCGGCGGCGGGCAGGCCCTGCTGCTCGGCGACCGCCAGGACCAGGCGGAAATCGTCCCATTCCAGGGTGTTGAGGGGGTCTGGCATCGGCCTCCTGGCGCGCCGGGGCAGGCATCCTGCGCCGATCCCGAATGCAATGCCACAGCACAGATTGCAAGATCATGATTGCATGGGTGCAATCGGTTGGTGCTGGATTCCGGCCGCCGGACGGGCGATCTCTGGCCTCGACGGAAGGCGCTGGCCTTCCCCGAAACCCTGAACGGAGGCCTCGAGCCATGTCGCAGTTCGGCATCCACCACGTCACCGCCATCTCCGGCGAAGCCCGCCGCAACGTCGATTTCTACACCCGCATCCTGGGCCTGCGCCTGGTGAAGAAGACGGTGAACTTCGACGATCCCGGCGCCTGGCACCTGTATTACGGCGACGAGGCCGGCACGCCCGGCACCATCCTGACCTTCTTCCCCTGGGCCCAGGCCGCCGAGGGCCGGCTCGGCGCCGGCGAGCTGCAGGAGACGGTGTTCCGCGTGCCGCAGGCCTCGGTCGGCTTCTGGACGCATCGGCTGACCGCCGCCGGCGTCCCGGAGCTCACCCGCAGCGAGCGCTTCGGCGAGACGGTGCTGAGCTTCCGCGACCCGGACGGCATGCGCCTCGCCCTGCTGGGCATGGCCGGCATCGAGCGCGAGCCCGGCTGGGCCAGCGCCGAGATCCCGGCCGAGCATGCGCTGCGCGGCTTCCACAGCGTCAGCCTGATGCTGGAGGACAGCGCCGCGACAGGGGCGATCCTCTCCGACGTGCTGGGCTTCGCCGAGGCGGCGCGCGAAGGCCATGTGACGCGCTTCCAGGCGCCCGGCACCGCCGTGGGCGGCATCGTCGACCTGCGCGCGGTGGGCGGGTTCCTGCGCGGCCGGATGGGGCGCGGCTCGGTGCATCACCTGGCCTTCCGCGCCGCCGACGACGCGGCTGAGGCCGAGATGGTGCGCAAGCTGGCGGCCAATCACGGCATCGCCACGACCGAGCAGAAGGACCGCAACTACTTCCGCTCGGTCTATTTCCGCGAGCCCGGCCATGTGCTGTTCGAGATCGCCACCGACGCGCCCGGCTTCGCCGTGGACGAGCCGGCCGAGCGGCTCGGCCAGACGCTGAAGCTGCCGCATTTCCTGGAGCCGCAGCGCGCCGAGATCGAGAGCCACCTGCCGGCGCTCTCGTAAGCTGATCCCGGGGGGAGCACCCTCCCCCCGGGGCTTCAGCGGCCGAAGCCGGCGAAGACCTGGCGGTCCTTGTTCTCGCGCATCAGCATCGAGAAGCTCGGGATCTTCTCGAAGCCGAGGCCGACCGGCGGCCCGCCCTCCGCATCGGGCTCGATCTTGCCATAGGCGGCGCCGGCGACCTTTTCCCATTTGCCGGCCGGCTTCTTCACCTCGAGATTGACCACCGTCGCCTTCATCACCAGGCGGACGATCGCCTCCTTCGGCGCCGAGGGCTTGGTCAGGCTGAGGAAGCCGCCCTGCATCGTCCAGCCATTCGCCGTCGCCCAGGCGGTCAGGGCGTCCTGGTCCATCATCCTCGCATCCTCCTCTGCTGCCCCACCGGTCTAGCCGGTCCGGACAGTGGCTGTCAGGCGGAGAGATGCTCGACCAGGATGCTGACGCCGAGGATGACCAGCGCCACGCCGCCCAGCATCTCGGCACGGCGGCCGAAGCGGCGGCCGAGCAGGCGGCCGGCCAGCATGCCGCCGGTGGCCAGGCAGAAGGTGGCGCCGCCGATGGCGGCGGCGATGATCCAGATGTTGACCTCGAGGAAGGCGAGCGAGACGCCGACGGCCATGGCGTCCAGGCTGGTGCCGACCGCCGTCGCCAGCAGCATCCAGGAGGAGCGGCCGGCGGGGACCTCGTCCTCGTCGCGGCGCAGCGCCTGCAACAGCATGCGGCCGCCGACCAGGGAGAGCAGGCCGAAGGCGATCCAGTGGTCAATGCTGGCGATGGCGCCGGCGGCGAGCAGGCCGGCGCCCCAGCCGACGACCGGGGTGATGGCCTCGACGATGCCGAAGACCAGGCCGGTGCGCATGGCGTCGCCGAGGCGCGCGCGCTCGGCGGTGGCGCCGCGGCCGAGGGCGGCGGCGAAGGCGTCGACCGACATGCTGAGCGCCAGGACGGCGATGGCGGTGGGGGACATTCTTTCGATCTCACGCGGGCAGTCTGCGGAGACGGCCTGCGAGAAGCCCAGGCCCCGCATCCGTCCCGGTCTTGCCAGATCGCCCTGGAAAAGGACGACACGCCGGGCCACGCGCCGGGTGGCGCGAGCATGTTGACCCGGTTCCGCCTGCCGGCGGTGGCTACTCCCCGATGGCCGCGTGGTACCGCGCCCGGCCACAGCACGCAAGTTTTTCTTCAAGAAAATCAGTGACTTGTAGTGCCTTCTGGGTTATGGACCCAGGGCTACATCGTGGAGCCTCGCGACCCGCCTGTGGCCTTGGTCGCGCGACAGCGGGGACAGAGAGAAGGGGGTCCGGGGGAATTCATTCCCCCGGCCTGGCCTGTGCTCAGTGCAGGCAGGCGGAGGAGGTGGTCGCGGTCCAGGCGAACCGGGCCCGGAAGGCGTGCCGCCGCAGCGCCTCGGAGGCCCGCGGCATGATGTGGCCAGCGGCGTTGAGCCGGGCGATGAGCTGGCCGATCCAGGCGGTGGCCTGGGCAGCGTCCTCGGTTGCGACCATGCGGGTGAGCAGGGCGGTGGCGTCTTCGTCGCGCCCTTCCTGCTGCAGCGCGAGGACGTCGAGCAGGTCGAACTCGTCGCCGCTGACCGCCGGGTGGCAGACGCAATTGACGTCGAGCATCCGCACGGCGCCGTTGTTCAGCGTGGTCATGAAGCCGTTCAGGCAATGCGCGGCTTCCGGCGCGCCGAGATCGCCGTACATGGCCTGGATCTCGTCGGCGACGGCGATGCCGCGGGACAGGCCGAGCGCCCAGGCCCGCATCGACCAGAGCAGCGCCCCTTCCAGCTCGGGCAAGGCGTCGAGGCGCTCGGGGAAATCGATCACCGACATCGTGGCTTCCTGCTGCTGTGCTGACGGAGGCATCGCATTCATGCGACTGCGAGTCATTATCATTTTTTGGCCGAGAAAAAGCCGCCGCCGGACGGGGCGCATGGCCCGGCCCGGCGGCGGCGGAGACATCAGGCGGCGAGCACCCAGTGGCCCGGGGCGACCTCGGCGAGCTGGGCGCCTTCCGGCGGCGGCACCAGCTCGTAGGGCAGGCGCCGGCGCAGCAGCTCGCGGTCCGGATCCGGGATCGGGGCGGCCGAAATCAGCGCGCGGGTGTAGCCGTGCTGCGGATTGGCGAAGACCTGGTCGGTCGGCCCCATCTCGACGATGCGGCCGCGCAGCATGACGGCGACGCGGTGGCAGAGGTAGCGCACCATGCCGAGGTCATGGGCGATGAACAGATAGGCCATGCCCATCTGCTCCTGCAGGTCGAGGAACAGGTTGATGATCTGCGCCTGGATCGAGACGTCGAGCGCGGTGATCGGCTCGTCCGCCACGATCAGCTTCGGGCTGAGCGCCACGGCGCGGGCGATGCCGATGCGCTGGCGCTGGCCGCCGGAGAACTGGTGCGGGAAGCGGTCCATGAAGCGCGGGTCGAGGCCGACCTTCCTGAACAGCTCGGCCACCGCGTCGCGGCGCTCCGACGCATTGGCGACGACGCCATGGACCGAGAGCGGCTCGCCCACGCTCTCGCCCACCCGCATGCGCGGGTTCAGCGAGGAATAGGGATCCTGGAAGACCACCTGCAGCTTCTTGCGGATGGGCGCCAGCCCGCCGCCGCGCAGGCCGGTGATCTCCTGCCCCTCGAAGAAGATGCGGCCGTCGGTCGCATCGTCGAGGCGCAGCACCAGGCGGCCGGTCGTGCTCTTGCCGGAGCCGGATTCACCGACCAGGCCCAGCGTCTCGCCCGGCGCGATCTCGAAGGAGACGTCGTTGACGGCGCGCAGCTTGGCGGTGGCGCGGCCGAACAGGTCCTTCTTGGTGACGAAGTCGCGGGTCAGACCCTCGACGCGGAGCAAAGGGGTCATGGTCATGCGGCCTTCTCGCGGACGGAGCGCAGGTCGTACCAGGCGGCCACCATATGGCCGGGCGCACCGCCCGGGGCCTGCTGCAGCGGCGGCGCCTCGACCAGGCAGCGCTCGGTGGCATAGGGGTTGCGCGGCGCGAAGGGATCGCCCGCCTGCGGCTTGAACATGTCGGGCGGCTGGCCGGGGATCTGGCTCAGCCGGGGGCGGCGCCCCTGGGCATCGACGACGACCGGCGCGTCATGGTCCGGCAGCGAGCGCAGCAGGCCGTAGGTATAGGCGCTGCGGGTGTCGTGGAAGACGGCGCGCGTGGGGCCGCGCTCCATGATGCGGCCGCCATACATGACCTGGATGTTGTCGGCGATGCCGGCGACCACGCCCATGTCATGGGTGATCCAGATCATCGCCATGCCGAGCTTCTTCTTCAGGTCGCGCATCAGGTCCAGCACCTGGGCCTGCACGGTCACGTCGAGGGCGGTGGTGGGCTCGTCGGCGATCAGCAGCTTCGGCTCGCAGGCGATGCCGATGGCGATCATCACGCGCTGCCGCATGCCGCCGGAGAATTCGTGCGGATACTGGTTCACGCGCTTGTGCGGGTCGGGGATGCCGACCAGGTCGAGCAGCTCGATGGCGCGCTGCTTCGCCGCGGCGCGGCCCATCTTGCGGTGGCAGATCAGCGCCTCGGTGATCTGGGTGCGGACCGAGAGCACCGGGTTCAGCGAGGTCATCGGATCCTGGAAGATCATGCCGATCTCGTTGCCGCGGATGTCGCGCAGCTCGCCCTCGGACATGGCCAGCAGGTCGCGGCCGTTGAACCTGGCGGTGCCGCGGACGATCTTGCCGGGTGGCTTGGGGATCAGGCCGAGCATGGAGAGCACGTGCACGCTCTTGCCCGAGCCGCTCTCGCCCACCACGCCCAGCGTCTCGCCGGCCTCCAGGGAATAGCTGACGCCGTTGACGGCATGGATGGAGCCGTCGGCGGTGTCGAAGCGGACAGCCAGGTCATTCACTTCGAGCAGGGGCATAGGCGGCTCCACGTCCGGGTGATCATGAGAATGATTCTTATTATCGTATTTCACCGCGCACAAGCCCGGCTGTCACATCAGCGTCACGGCCGTTGCTGTCGGGGGGCGGCAAGCTGCCCAGCGGCTGGGCAACTGCCGCGCCGTCGTGCAGGATGCGCCTGCCCTGCCGCCGCCGACCCTGCCCAAGGACCGCGCCATGCCCGATGTCCTGCTGCCCTTCCGCAGCCTGGCCTACAACAATGCCTGGGCGAATCACCGGCTGCTGGCGGCCTGCGCGCGGCTGGCGCCCGGCGAGCTGGAAGCGCCGCGCACCGGCTTCTTCCCCAGCCTGCGCGCCACGCTGAACCACATCCTGATCGTCGACTGGTTCTATGTCGACGCGCTGGAGGGCGGGACCCTGGGCCCCGCCGCCTGGGCCGAGCGCGAGCCCTGCCGCGACATCGACAGCCTGCGCGCCGCCCAGGACGCCGTCGACCGGCGGCTGCTGGCGGTGGTGGAGGGGCTGGCGCCCGGCGACCTCGACGGCATCGTCCGCGTCCATCGCGGCAGCCGCATCCAGGCGGAGCGGCGCGACCGGCTGCTGCTGCATCTCTTCGAGCACCAGATCCACCATCGCGGCCAGGCCCATGCGATGCTGAGCGGCAGCAGCGTCGCGCCGCCCCAGCTCGACGAGTTCTTTTCCGAAGGCGAGGCGCCGCTGCGCGCCGGCGAGTTTCGCGAGCTCGGCTGGACCGAGGCGCAGATCTGGGGAACCGGCCAGGCGTGAGCGCCGCCTTCTGGGCGCTGCGCCAGACCCCGCTGCACCGGCTGTCGGCCGGGGAGGCGGAGGACTTCCGCCAGGCCATGGCGGAATGGCTGGGCAGCGACGATCCGGCGATCCGCGACGCGGCGGTGGAGCGGCTCTGCATGGCCAGCTTCTCGCGCTTCGGTGACGCGCCCCCGGCGCCGTCGGCCCAGCAGGCGGCGCTGGCCTTCCTGCTTGCGGCGATCGGGCGCCAGGCCCCGGCGCATCCCGACCTGATCGACAGCCTCCTGAACCAGCTCCGCTGGCATGGCGACGAGGATCCGTTCCGCGCGCCGCTGCTGGCCTGGCTGGCGGCGCTGACCCCCGCCGACCCCGGCCAGGCGGCGCGGATCGAGGGCGCCCGGCTGCTGGTCGACCGCCGCGGCCGCGCCACCGCCGACTGGCTGCCGCTGCTCGACCATCCATCCGACCATGTCCGCGCCTGCGCCGCCCATGCCCTGGGCGAGGGGCTGGAGGCCGGGGAGGCCCCTGCCCTGCTGCGCCGGCTGCGGGAGATGGAGATCGCGCGGCCGGGCATCCTGGGCCCGCTCTGGGGCGCCTGGTCCCCCGGCGCGGAGGACCTGCCCTTCGACGCCGCCGGATGGATGCTGGACATCATCGCCGCGCGGCGCGGGCCGGAGCCGGCGGGGCTGCCCTTCAACGGGCTGGACTTCCACCTGCATGAGCTGGCCGGCGACAATGCCGCCGCGGTGGCCCGGCTGATCGCGCTGGGCGAATGGGCCACCGCCCTGCTGACGGCCACCGAATCCGACGATCCCGTCCCCGGCATGGCGCCGCTGCTGCGGCGGCTGGGCGCGCATCCCGAGCCCGGCATCGCCCGGCCGGCCCAGGCACAGCTGGCCCTGGTCTATGCCGAGGCGCATCCGGCGGCCGACCCCGCCCGGCTGCGCCCGCTGCCCGGCCGCTTCCCCGGCGCCACCGGATTCGCCCTCCGCCAGGGCGATGCGGCGCATTGGCGCGACGCCCTGGTGATCCATGCGGAAGGCCAGGGCTTCGACGACGCCGCCGCCTGGCGGCTGGTCGATGCCGCGCTGCCGCCGCCGCTGCGCGGCGCGCCGGTGGCGCATCCGGCGCTGGGCGCCGAGGCCGCGCCGGGCCCCTCGCAGCATGGCACGCGCGCCGAGCACCATGCTTTCGCCAGCGGCGCCCTGGTGCTGCTGCGCGGCGACGGCGGGGCGCGGCGCTGGCAGCGGCTGACGGTGATCGGCCGCGGGCTGCAGGGGCGCTGGAGCCCCTTCGCCTAGCCCTCAACCTTCGGCCGCTTCAGCAGCCGCGCCAGCACCGACAGGCAGATCCCGAGCGCCGCGGCGATCAGCGTCATCCGCCACAGCCCGGCGCCGGCCGTCATCCCGATGGCGCAGGTCAGCACTAGGCTGGCGGCGCTGGTCAGGTTGCGCACGTCGCCGCCACGGGCGAAGACCATGCCGGCGCCCAGGAAGCCCATGGCCTGGAACAGCCCCTGCACCACCCGCAGCGGGTCGGACTCGCCGCCGCGCGCCAGCACCACATCGGCCACGCCCAGGCCGAGCAGCACCAGCAGCGCCCCGCTCAGCGCGAAGAGGCCATGGGTGCGCATCCCCGCCGGGAAGCCGCGCCGCTCCCAGTCCAGCCCCTGCAGCATGCCGAGCCCGGATGCGGCGCCGAGCCGCAGCAGCAGCTCCGTGGTCGAAAGGTCGAACAAGCCGGTCACCCTTCCCCCGTTTGCAGGGGGAACGTCGCGGCGCCGCCGGCGTTGACGGTCAGGCGGCGCTGCTGGCGCCCGGGGCGGGGGGCGGCGGCGCGGGCAGCGGCGCCGCGCAGCAGATGCGGTTCCGCCCGCCCTGCTTGGCCTGGTAGAGCGCGCGGTCGGCGGCGGAATAGAGCTCGTCGAAGCTCATCGCCTGGCGCAGCGCGGCGCCGGCCGAGATGGTGACGCTGGCCGCCTGGCCCTCGACCAGGATGGCCTGGCCGGCCAGCCGGGCGCGCGCCGCCTCCAGCCGCGCCAGCAGGGCGGCCGGGTCGGGATGGGTGGAGATCAGCGCGAATTCCTCGCCGCCCAGCCGGCCGAGCAGGCCGAAGCCGTCCAGCTCCTCGGCCAGGGCCTGGGCGACGATGCGCAGCACCTGGTCGCCGCCGCGATGGCCCAGGCTGTCGTTGATCCGCTTGAAGCGGTCGATGTCGATGATCACCAGCACCATGGCGGTGACCGCGCCCTGCTCGGCCGCCTCCATCAGGGCGCGGCGATTGGCCAGGCCGGTCAGGGAATCGGTGCGGCTGAGGCGGGCCATCTCCTGCTTGCCCTCCCACAGCGCCAGATGCGAGCGCGCCAGGAAGCCCAGCAGCGGAACGGCCAGGGCCGGCGCCACCAGGGCGGTGACCAGCCAGGAGCGCAGCGCCACCTCCCAGCTGATGAAGAAGGACAGCTGGTTGGCGACGTCGATGGCCAGGGCCCCGGCCAGCGCCGCAAGGGTGCCGATGGCGACGTAGCGGCGCAGCTCCCGGCGATCGCGGATCACCGGTGCCCAGAGGGTCCTGAGGAAGCCTGGGGGAGCGCGCCTGGCGCCGTCGTCATCCGGCATGCGGCGGATGCTTAGCGGATCGCCACCTCGCGTCAACGTGAGGCGCAGCCGTTCATTCCACCCGGATGCCCGCCTCGCGGATGGTGACGCCCCAGCGCTCGACCTCGGAGGCGATCAGCTGGCGCAGCGGCTCGGGGCCACGGGCCTCGCCCTCCGGCAGCACGGCGGCCAGCTCGCCAAGACGCGCGCGGACCTCGGCATCGTCCAGCGCGGCGTCCAGCGCGCGGACCAGGCGGGCCACCACCGGCGCCGGCGTCGCGGCCGGGGCCAGCAGCGCGTTCCACACCGCCATGTTGAACTGGCCGACGCCGGCCTCGGCGAAGGTGGGGACGTCGGGCAGTTGCGGCAGGCGCTGCGGCGTGGCGACCGCCAGCGCCACCACCTGCTGGCCCCTGTGCGCCGGGATCATGGTCAGGGTCTGGTCGATCAGCGCGTCGATCACGCCGGCCGTCAGGTCGGTCATCGCCGGCCCGACGCCGCGATAGCCCACCGCGGTCGCCTGGGTCCCGGTGATCTGCAGGAACAGCGCCGCCGCCAGGTGGCTGGTCGAGCCTGCCCCGGCATTGCCGAAGGTCGCCTCCCCCTTCAGGCTGCGCAGCCGGCCGAGCAGCGCGTCCAGCGTCCTCACCCCGCTCCGGTTGGAGGCGGCGATCACCATGGGGTTGCTGGCGCCCAGGCCGATCGGCGCCAGGTCGCTGCGCGGGTCGTAGCCCAGGCTTGGATAGAGCGCGACATTGGCCGCCAGCGGCCCGGTATTGCCGAAGACCAGGGTGTAGCCGTCGGCATTGGCGCGCACCACGCGCTGGGTGCCGATGCTGCCGCCGGCGCCGCCCTGGTTCTCGACCACCACGGTCTGGCCCAGCGCCTTGCCCATGCCGCGCGCCAGGATCCGCCCCAGCACGTCGGTCGAGCCGCCGGGCGCATAGGGCACCACCATGGTGACGGCGCGGGCAGGGAAGTCCTGGGCAGCAGCGGGGGCGGCCGCGGTGGCCGCAGCCAGGCCAAGCGCCGCCAGCCCCGCCTTCAGCAGGTTCTTGTTCAATGTCCGTTTCCTTGAGCTCTTGCGCGGTGGGGCCGGGGATGCTGTCCCCGGCCGGTCGCGGTCAGTCCGGGCGGTTGCCGCCGCCCAGCGCGCCGCCCGCCAGCTTCTCGCTGAGCTGGGCGACCGCGGTGTGGTCCTGGCCCGGGCCGAGCAGCCCGCCGGCGCTGCTCCACAGCTCGCGGCAGAGCGCGGCGAAGGGGGTGGGGATCGCCCCATCCCGCCCGACCTCGAGCGCGATGGACAGGTCCTTCACCATCAGGTCCAGGCCGAAGCCGGAATCGAAGCGGCGCGACAGCACGAACTGCTTGAACTTCTTCTGCGTGCTGTTGTTCATGCCCGTCGAGGCGTTCAGCACATCGACCATCAGCGCCGGGTCCAGCCCGAACTTCTGGCCGATCAGCAGCGCCTCGATGCCGATCAGGAAGCCGCCGGCACTGACCAGGTTGTTCAGCGCCTTCATCGCCTGGCCGGCGCCGGTGCCGCCGCAGCGATGCACCGTCGTGCCCACCGCCTTCAGCACCGGATCGACGCGGTCGAGCACCGCCGCCTCGCCGCCGGCCATGATGGCGAGCTCGCCGCTCTTCGCCCGCGGCACGCCGCCGGAGACCGGGCAGTCGACGACATCGACGCCCTGCGCCGCCAGCTGCCCGGCGATGCGCCGCGTCTCGCCGGGCACGCCCGACGACATCTCGATCAGCACCGCGCCCTTGCCCAGGACAGGCGCGATTTCCTCCACGACCGACGCGACATGCTTGCTCGTCGGCAGGATGGTGACGATGGCGTCGGCGTCGCGGGCGGCGTCGGCCGCCGTCTCCGCCGCGCGTCCCCCGACCTCGGCCGCGAATTTCTGGGCGTGGCCGGGGCGGGCATCGACGACGGCGACCTCGAAGCCGGCCTTCAGCAGATTGGCCGCCATCGGCCAGCCCATGTTGCCGATGCCGACGAAGCCGATGCGGCGGATCGCGCTCATTCGGCGGCGGGCTTCGTCGCGGGGATGGCGCCTTCCGCCTTCAGCACCTCATGCGCCGCCTTGAAGGCGTCGAGCCCGGCCGGGATGCCGCAATAGACGGTCGCGTGCAGCAGCACTTCCTTGATCTCTTCCACCGTCACGCCATTGGCCAGGGCGCCCTTGGTGTGCAGCTTGATCTCCGGCGTGCGGCCCAGCGCGGTCAGCATCGCCAGGTTCAGCAGCGAGCGCGTCTTGCGGTCCAGCCCCTCGCGCGTCCAGGCATAGCCCCAGCACCATTCGGTGGTGATGCGCTGGAAGGCCATCATGAAGTCGTCGGCCTTGGCGATGCCGCCATCGACATATTCGGCGCCGAGCACCGCGCGCCGCACCTCGAGACCCTTCTCGAACATCTCGCTTTCCGCCATGGCGTCCTCCTCTTGCTTGGGGGCGGCAGGATGCGGCGCCGGGGATTGTCGGTCAATGCTCAATCGGCAGATTGTCTGACAGTCGCCACCGCTTCCAGCGCGGGACGGAAATACTGCAGGAAATGGTCGGGATCCTCGGTCATCGGGAAGTGGCCCAGTCCCGGCATGCGGCGGAACACCGCCCCCGGGATCAGCCGCGCCAGTTCTTCCCCCTGCTCGGGCGGCGCCGAATAGTCGTATTCGCCGGTCAGCAGCTGCAGCGGAACGCGCGCCGTGTCGATGCGCGGCCCGACCACGGCGCCGTCGAATTCGTCGCTATAGAAGGAAAGATCGCCGGCATAGATGCCGGGGCCGCCCTGGGCATAGATCCAGCCGGCGCGGCGGCGCTGCGCCTCGGGGCTGGAGGGGCTCATCAGCCCGCGCACATAGGCCGCATTGTGCAGCCCCGTCGCCACCGCCGCATGCGCCAGGAACGGGTTCCTGCGGCCCGGCGCGCGCAAGGGCGGCTCCAGCGCGATGGCGCCGCGCAGCAGCTCGGGGATCTCGGCCGCGGCCACCAGGGTGATGGCGGCGCCCATCGAGCAGCCGACCAGCACCGCCGGCTCGGCCACGACGTCGCGCAGGAAGGCCCCCACCCAATCCAGGTAGCGCGCCTGGGTCAGGCGATAGGCGCCGCCATCCCAGCCCAGCGGCGGCGACGACCGGCCATGGAAGGGTGCGTCGAAGGCGATCAGCCGGTGCCGCGCCGTCAGCTGCGGGTCGGCCAGCAGCGCCTGGTATTGCCGCGCATCGGCGCCCGCGGTGTGCAGCAGCACCACCGGCACGCCCTGCCCCGCCTCCTCGACGAAGATCTCGAAGCTTTCCTCGGCCGTCTGCAGGGTCCGGTAGCGGCCGGTGATGCCGGACAGGTCGCGCGGGGTCGGCGGCGTGGCCGGCAATGGCGGGCGCAGCAGCTCCGGCAGCCGCTCGAGAAAGGCCCGGGCCTGCGCGATGTGCAGCGGGTCGCCGGCGATACGCGCCTCCGGGTTCTTCAGCTGCAGCGCGGTGAAGGACTGGCTGCCCGGCGGCGGCAGGGCCGACAGGACGCCCAGCCAGGTGGCGCCGGGGGCTTCGAGGGCGATTTCCGCCTCGCCGCGCATCGGCTGCGCCTGCGGCTGGCCGGCATCCAGGACAATGTCCAGCCCCTCGGCGCCGCTCATCAGCCGGGCGCGCAGGGTCAGGCCGGTGCCGGCGGCCAGCAGCTCCGGATCGGCCAGGGCCGAAGCCAGCCGCGCGGGGTCCAGCCCCGGAAGCGATGCCTGCATCCGCCGTTCCTCTCCCTCTTATCGGGAGGAATATTGACGGACAATCCGTCAGCGGCGCAAGTCAGGCCTCGCGGCCATAGGGGGTGCCGTCGCGCTCCTCCCGCTCGCGCAGGATGCGGATGGCGACGGCGGCGGCGCGCTTGACGTGGTGGCGGCAGGCCTCCCAGGCGCCTTCCGGGTCGCGGTGCTCGATCGCCTGCACCACGCGGCGGATCTCCGCCACCGTGTGCGGCAGCCGCCCCGGCTCGGAGAGCGAGGTGGCGCGCAGCTGGCTGTTGCGGTTCAGCATCTGGTCCAGCATGCGGGCGACCATCGGGTTGCGGCAGCCGCGCAGCAGCACGGCGTAGAAATCCCGCTTGATGGCCAGCAGCTCAGCACGGTCGGAGGCCTCGCCGGCGGCGGCCAGGCGCTCATAGACGGCGCGCAGCTCGGCCCTCTCGGCATCGGTGGCGCGGATAGCGAAGCCTTCGCCGGCCAGCGCCTCCAGCACGCCGCGCACCTCGTAGATCTGCGCCGCCTCGCTGGACGAAAGCCAGGCGACGAAAGGGCCGCGATTGGGCAGCACGACGATCAGCGATTCGGCCTCCAGCAGCCGCACCGCCTCGCGCACCACGCTGCGGCTGGCGCCGAACAGCTCGCAGAGCAGCCGGTCGGGCAGGTGCTGGCCGGGGGCGAAGCGGCCGGCGATGATCGCGGCGCGCAGCCCTTCCTCCACCTGGCGCCGCATCGGCTGCGGCGTCACGCGGAGGCCCTGATCCCCCTTGTCCTGCTCGAGCTTGTCCGCTGCCACGCTGTCCATGCCGGTCCTTCACCCATCCTGTCCGACTGACATATAGCAGCCGGAGGGCTGATCGCGAGGCTACAGCCCCAGATAGGCTTCCCGCACCCGCGGGTCCTGCGCCAGCGACCGCGCGGCCCCCTCCAGCACCACCCGCCCGGCTTCCAGCACATAGCCGCGCCCGGCGACCGACAGGGCCAGCGCCGTGTTCTGCTCGACCAGCAGCACCGAGGTGCCGCGGGCATGGATATCGACCAGGGCGCGGTGCAGCTCCTCGACGATGATCGGCGCCAGGCCGTGGCTGGGCTCGTCCAGGATCAGCAGGCGGGGCTCGAGCATCATGGCGCGGCCGATGGCGACCATCTGCTGCTCGCCGCCCGACAGCGTCCCGGCGCGCTGGCGGCGGCGCTCGGCCAGGCGCGGAAACAGGGCATAGACCGCCTCCAGCCGCCCGGCCAGCCCGGGCCGATGCCGGATGGCGAAGGCGCCGAGGCAAAGGTTCTCCTCGACCGTCATACCCGGGAAGACATGCCGCCCCTCCGGCACATGGGCGATGCCGAGGCCCGGGATGGCATGGGCGGGCTGGTCCATCAGCTCCTGCCCGTGGAAGCGGATGCTGCCGCGGGCGCGCGGCACCAGGCGGGAGATGCAGCGCAGCAGCGTGCTCTTCCCCGCCGTGTTGGCGCCGATGATGCAGAGGAACTCCTGGGGGTGCATGGTGAGCGAAATGTCCTGCAGCACCTCCCCGGCATCGTAGCGGGCTGACAGGGAAGAGATCTCCAGCAGGGGCACGGCGTCAGACGGCATGGGCACGTCCCAGATAGGCGGCGACCACCTCGGGGTGGCGGGCGATCTCGGCCGGGCTGCCCTCGGCCAGCTTGCGGCCGAAGCTGATGGCGATGATGCGGTCGCAGAGCGCCAGCATGGCCTTCATGTGGTGCTCGATGACGATGACGGTCAGCCCGCCCTCGCGCAGGCGGCGGATCAGCGCCATCAGCGCCTCCATCTCGGCATGGTTCAGCGCCGCCATCACCTCGTCCAGCAGCAGGATTTTTGGCTGTGTGGCAAGCGCGCGCGCCACTTCCACACGGGCACGCTCGGGAAAGGACAGCTCGCCCGCCTGCTTCTGCGCGATGCCGGCGAGGCCGACCTGCTCCAGGCAGTGCAGGGCGAAGGCGCGGGCCTCGGCGACGCCATGCCGCAGCAGCCCGCCGATCAGCACATTGTCCAGCACCGAGCTTTCGGCGAAGAGCGCCACGTTCTGAAACGTCTTCGTCAGCCCCAGCCCGGCGATGCGGTGCGGCTTCAGCCCGACCAGCGACACGCCGTCGAGCATGATCGTCCCGGCATCCGGCCGATGCAGCCCGGCCAGGTTGTTGAACAGCGTCGTCTTGCCGGCGCCGTTCGGCCCGATGACGCCGAGGATCTCTGTCCGTGCCACATCGAAGGAAATGTCGTGCAGCGCCTGCAAGCCGCCGAAGCGCTTGGACAGGCCACTGACGGAAAGGATCGGCGCGCTCATGCCGAAGCCCTCCGCGGGCGGAACGTCCAGGAAAACCGGAGCGCCATCAGGCCGCGCGGCTCGACCAGCACCATGGCGATCAGCACCGCGCCATAGACCAGCTGCGACAGCCCAGCCGCGCGGTCGGACAGGGCCGCATTGGCGAATTCCTCCAGCGGGATGACGATCAGCGCGCCCAGGATCGGCCCCGCCGCCGTGCCGATGCCGCCGATGATGGCCATCAGCGCAATGCGCACCGAGATGCTGGCCACGCCGAAGACCGTGTCGGGGTCGAAGAAGAAGTTGAACTGGGCATAGAGCACGCCGAGCGCCGCGGTCAGCGCGCCGGAGATGACGGCGGCCTGCAGCTTGACCCGCGCCGTGTCGACGCCGATGGCCTCGGCGGCGGCGATGTTCTCCCGCACGGCGCGCAGCCGGTAGCCCAGCGCGCCGCGGCGGATCACCTCGAAGACCACGGTCACGACGACCAGGGCGCCGAGCATTAGCCAATAGATCGGCCTTCCGCCCTCGAAGCGCATCATCCAGACGCCCTCGGCGCCGAAGGGGACGGAGATGCCGGCGGGGCCACCGGTCAGGGGTGCTGCGGTGTTGGCGATGACGCGCATCACCTCGCCGCAGGCCAGCGTGGCGAGGGCGAAGTAATGGCCGCGCAGCCGCATGGTGGGCAGGCTGATCAGCGCCGCGGCCAGCCCGCCCAGCGCCAGCGCCACGACCAGGCCCAGCCAGGGCGACAGGCCGAAGCGGATCTGCAGGATGGTGGCGGCATAGGCGCCGATGCCGAAGAAGGCGGCATGGCCCAGCGACATCTGGTTCGCCAACCCGCCCACGATGTTCCAGGCCTGGCCGAGGGCTGCGAAGAGCAGCGCCAGGGTCAGGACATGGATGGCGTAGCCCTCCGATTCCAGCGCCAGCGGCAGCAGGGCAGCGGCCAGCAGCGCCAGGGCGACCAGGGCGCGGCTCATCGGCTGCCCCCCATCAGCCCCTCCGGCCGCAGCGCCAGCACGGCGATGAACAGCAGGAACAGGACCAGGTTCTGCAGCTGGATCGGGAAGACCAGGGTGGAGACCGATTGGATGACGCCGACCGCGACGCCGCCCACCACCGCGCCGGCGATGCTGCCGAGGCCCCCCAGCACGACGACGGTGAACATCAGCACGGAGAACTGGCTGCCGACCGTCGGATAGACGGTCAGGTAGGGAAGGATGGCCGCGCCGCCGAAGGCCGACAGGCCGACGCCCAGCCCGAAGGCCAGGCGGTGCATGCGGGCGGCGTCGATCCCCATCAGCCGGGCCGCCATCGGGTCCTGGGCGGTGGCCCGCATGGCGCGGCCGAACCAGCTGCGGTCGAGGAACCACCAGAGCAGCCCGCCGCAGACCACCGACAGCAGGAAGGCCGCCAGATAGGGGACATTGACGAAAAGCTCGCCCAGCCGCAGCGAGGCGGTCTGGTAGGGCGTCGCCACCGAACGGAATTCGGAGCCGAAGAGCAGCAGCGCCGAATTCTCCAGCACGATGATCAGGCCGACGGTCAGGAAGATCTGGGCGACGGGGGGTGCTGCCAGCACGCGGCGGAACAGCGTCGCCTGCAGCGCCCAGCCCAAAGCGAAAATCGCCCCGAAGGCCAGAAAGGACCCCAGCAGCGGATCGATGCCCAAAAAGCGCCAGGCGAACCAGGCGACGAACATGCCCAGCATCAGGAACTGCGCCTGGGCGAAATTGACGATCCCCATGACCCCGAAGACCAGGGTCAGCCCCATGGAAATGACGGCATAGACCCCGCCGATCATCACCCCGTCCAGCACGGCCTGCGCCAGGCTCAGCATCCGATCGGCCTCAGCGCTTCCAGACGGCCTGGGCGCGCGCCAGGTGGCCGGGCGCCACGGTGACCAGCTGGTCGCCGCGCCATTGCACCATCACCGGCTCGGAGAGGGTGTTGAGGCCGGTGGCGTCGAACTGCACGGCGCCGCCGGTCATTGCCTTGGCCAGGCCCGTCTCGAAGCGATGGCCGCGCAGCGCGTCGCGCAAGGCCTCGCGGTCGGCCTTGCCGGTCTTCTCCAGCGCCTCGGCGACGACGGACAGGCAGACGCCGTTCTCCAGCGCCTCATGCACCATGAAATAGCCGAAGCGCTGCCGGAACGGCTCCGTCAGCTCGGGCGCCAGGTCGTAATTCGCCGGGGAGATGGAAAGAACCCCCTCGGCGGCAGGGCCGAGGCCGCGGGCGAAGTCGGGGATGACATAGCCCGCCGCGCCGCCGATGGTCGGGATGTCGATCTGCTGCGCCCGCATGGCGCGGATGATCTGCAGGCTGTCATTCAGGTAGGAAACCGGGAAGACCGCCTGGGCATTGGCGCCGCGCAGCTTGTTGATCAGCGGCGTGACGTCGGTGATGCCCAGCGGATACGCCTCGTCCATCACCACCTCGACGCCGGCCGCCTTGGCGGCGGCGCGCAGCCCGCCGGATTGCGAGGTGCCGTAGGCGGTGTCCTCGTACATGATGGCGATGCGCTCGAGCTTCTGGCCCGCCGCCTGGGCCAGTTGCATCGTCAGGTCGAGCTGCGCCTTGCCCAGCACCGAGGCCTTGGCGACGACCTGGAAAATATTCTTGAAGCCGCGGCCGGTGATCTCGTCCGAGAAGGACATGGTCAGCAGCGGCAGGTTGCGCCGCTCGGTGATCTCGGAGATGGCGATGGTCAGCGAGGAGGCGAAGGCGCCGATCATCGCCAGCACCCGGTTCTGGGTGATCAGCCGCTGCGCGACCGAGGCGGCGTTGGTCGGCGACGAGGTGGCGTCGGCCACCACCAGCTCGATCTTGGCGCCGCCCAGCGCCTTGATGCCGCCGGCCGCGTTGATCTGGTCGGCGACGAACTGCACGCCGTTGCGGGCGTTGATGCCGAACTGGGCGTTGGCGCCGGAGAGCGGCATGACCACGCCGATGCTGACCGCCTCGGCGGCGCGGGCGGATCGTATGACAAAGGGCGCCGCCACCAGGCCAGCCGTCCCCGTCAGCAGCCGCCGGCGCGAGGCGCCAGCAGCGGCATGCACCTGCTGCATCGGATGATTCCTCCAGTCTTGTTGGAATCATCCAAGGCCGCCGGGCCGCCGCCCGTCAATCCGCTATCAGATTGTCCGACTGTTTTTCGTCGACCGCCCCGGGGTCAGGGCGCCGCCATATAGGCGGTCGCCCAGAGGGCGAAGTTGCCGTCCCGCACCACGCGCACCACCGGGAAGCCGGCTGCGCGCAGCCCGGCCTCCAGGGTGCGAGCGGTGAAGCCGGTGTTGTGCGCCATGTAGTGGTTGCCCTGGGCCAGCGCGCTGTTCAGCCCGTAGAGCATGTCGAGCGGCGTGATCGGCCCGGCCGGCGAGACATAGGCGGCGTCGCCCAGCTTGTCCTGCGCCACCAGCGCCGCGACCTGCTGCAGGTCGGGCATCGTCATCAGCGCGAAGCCGCCGGGCTTCAGCACGCGGCGGAACTCGGCGAAGGCGACCGGCACCTCATGCGGGTAGAGATGCTCGAGGTTGTGCGAGGACCAGACCGCATCGGCCGAGGCCGAGGCGACGGCCGCCATGTCGGTGATCGAGGCGATGATGTCGGGGGCGACCGAGGGGTCGATGTCGAGGCGGACCTCCTGCCATTCGCCGGCCGGGAAGAAGGCCGGCGGCAGCTTGTGCGGGCTGGCCGGGCCGCAGCCGACATGCAGGACGGTGCGGCGCTGGGTGGGGGCCGAGGCGGCGGCGGGGGTCTCGGCTTCGGTCATGGTCCGGCTTCCGGAGAGAGGGCTGAGAGATACTAGGGTGCCCATGGCGGGCCGGCGGCGTCCAGCCCTCAGGCGGTCTGGGGGACGGCCCGCGGCACCGCCTGCAGCGCGGTGAAATAGGTCGCGGCCAGGCTGCCGGCATGGCGCCGGTCATGCTCGCCCAGCAGGTGCAGCACGACGTCGTAGGACTGGTAGCAGTCGTGCAGGATGGCCGACATGGCCAGCAGCTGGTGGTCAGTCAGTGCCGCCGGCTTGGTGAAGTCGCGCAGGAACAGCCCGTCGGCCCAGACCAGCTGCGAAAGCCCGGCATAGATGTTCTGGTCGACCAGCATCGGCCGGATCGTCCGGCTTACGACCGGGAAGAAGCGATGAAAAACAAAACCCTGGCCGCGGAGAAAGCGCTCCACGTCGCCGAACAGGGGCTGGTCCTTGTAGAGCGGCAGAAACTCGACCTCGGCCTGGATCACCGAGGCATGCGCCAGGCGCTGCACCGCGTTCTGCAGCACCATCAGCTCGGCGCCCTGGATGTCGAGCTTGAGCAGGTCGGCGCCTTCGGTCTCGGGGACGTCGTCCAGGCGGACGGTGTCGATCTCCTCCCGCCCCAGCACCGTCCCCCAGTCGGGGAAGCCGTGGAACAGGCCGAGGATCGCAGGATCCGGCTCAAGAAGAGAAGTCATCCCCGGCGCCTGGCAGATCTTCAGCGTGTGCCGCCGGCCATCGCCCACCGCATGCGGGAAATAGCGCTCGAGCGCGGAGCGGCGCTGGTCCAGCACCGCCAGCGCATCCGGATTGGGCTCGAAGCCGACCACCTCGGCCGCGCCGCGCCGCAGCATCCCGGCATAGGGCGGGTCGCTGTCGATCGGATTGGCGCCGATATCGACGACCCTGACCCGGAGGTCGAGGCCCGAGAGCGCGTTGAAGCTGGCGGCGTCGCTCATCCCCGAGCCTTCCTCACCATTCGACAGCAGGAACCATCGCCCGCCGCCGCGGGTTGCGGCGGCGGGCGGCGAGAGCCCTCAGAGGAAGAGGGCGCTCACCTGGTTGTTGTCCATCGCACCGATCTGGGTCGAGGTGAAGGCCGCCACCTGGGTGTCGGTCAGCGCCACGATGTCGGAGGTCTCCAGGCCGGTGATCTGCGTCGTGGTCAGCGCCGCCAGCTGGCCCGTGGTGAAGCCGGCCATCTGGGTGGTGGTCAGGGAGGTCACCGCCGTGCTGGTCAGCGCCACCACCTGGGTGGTGGACAGGCTGCCGATCAGCTCGGTGCCGAGGCCGCTGACCTGCGTCGTGGTCAGCGCCGCCAGCCCGGTGGTGGTCAGCCCGACCACCTGGCCGGTGGTCAGCGCGTTCAGCTGCGTCGCCGTCAGCCCGCCGATCTGGGTGGTGCTGAGCACGGCGATGTCGCTGGTCTCGAGCCCGCGGATCTGGCCGGTGGCCAGGCCGCGCAGCTGGGTGGTGGTCAGCGCCGAGACCTGGGTGGTGGTCAGCGCGGCCACCTGGCCGGTGGTCAGGCCCTTCAGCTGCGCCGTGGTCAGCACCGCGACATCGGTGCTCTCCATGGCCTGCAGCTGGGCGTTGCTCAGCCCGGCCAGCTGGGTCGAGGTCAGCCCCGCCATCTGCGTCGTGGTCAGCGCCGCCAGGTCGGTGGTCTCGAGGCCGCGCAGCTGCGCGGTGCTCAGGGCGCCGATCTGGGTGGTGGTCAGCGCCACGACCTGGGTGGTGGTCAGCGCCGCCACCTGGGTCGAGGTGAAGCCCACCACCTGGGCCGAGTTCAGCGAGGCCACCTGGGTGGTGGTCAGCGCCCCCAGCTGGGTGGTGTTCAGCGCCGCCAGCTGGCCGGTGGTCAGGCCGCGCAGCTGGGTGGTGGTCAGCACCGCCAGGTCGGTCGATTCCAGCGCCACCACCTGGGTGGTGGTCAGGGCGCTGACCTGGCCGGAGCCGAGGCCCGCCATCTGCGTCGTGGTCAGCGCCGCGATGTCGGTGGTGTCGACCGCCTTGATCTGGGCGGCGGTCAGGCTGCCCAGCTGCGTCGTGGTCAGGGCGGTGACCTGGGTCGAGGTCAGCGCCGTCACCTGGGTGGCCGTCAGGCCACGCAGCTGCGCCGTGGTCAGCACCGCGAGGTCGGTGGTCTCGATCGCCACCAGCTGGGCGGTGGTCAGCGCCGCCACCTGGCCGGAGCTCAGCCCGACGATCTGGCTGGTGCCGAGCGCGGCGATGTCGGTGGTCTCGAAGCCCTTCACCTGCGCGGTGGTCAGCGCGCCGATCTGGGTCGAGGACAGGCCCGGCAGCTGCGTCGTGGTCAGCGCCGCCACCTGGGTGGTGGTCAGGCCCTGCAGCTGGGTGCTGGTCAGCGCGCCCAGCTGGGTGGTGGTCACCGCCTCCATCTGCGTCGTGGTCAGCGCGCCCAGCTGCGCCGAGCTCAGCCCGCGCACCTGGGTGGTGGTCAGCACGGCCAGGTCGGTGGTGTCGAAGCCGCGCATCTGCGCCGTGGTCAGCGACGCCAGCTGGCCGGTCGAGAGCGCGCCCACCTGGGTGGTGGTCAGCGCGCCGACCTGCGTCGTGGTCAGCCCCTTCACCTGCGCCGTGGTCAGCGCGGCGACCTGGGTGGTGGACAGCGCGCCCAGCTGCGTGGTCGTCAGCGCGCCGAGCTGGCTGGAGGTCAGGCCGCGGATCTGGGTGGTGTTCAGCACCCCCACATCGGTCGATTCCAGCGCCGCGACCTGGGCGTTGCTGAGCGCCGCCAGCTGGCCGGTGGTCAGGCCCAGGATCTGCGTCGTGGTCAGCGCCACCAGGTCGGTGGTCTCGAAGCCGCGCAGCTGGCTGGTCGACAGCGAGGCGAGCTGGCCGGTGGACAGCGCGCCCACCTGCGTGGTCGACAGCGCCGCCACCTGGGTGGTGGTCAGCCCGGCCAGCTGCGTCGTGGTCAGCGCCGCCACCTGGGTGGTGTTGATGGCGTCGAGCTGCGTCGTGGTCAGGGCGCCGATCTGGCTGGCCTGCAGGCCACGGATCTGCGTGGTGTTCAGCACCGCCAGATCCGTGGTCTCGAAGCCGCGCAGCTGCGTCGTCGTCAGCGCGCCCAGCTGTGGCGCGGTCAGGCCGGCCATCTGCGTCGTGGTCAGCGCCGCGATGTCGGTGGTGTTGAAGCCCATGACCTGGCCGGTCGACAGCGCGGCCAGCTGGGTCGTGGTGACGGCGGCCAGCTGCGTCGTGGTCATCGCCGCCACCTGGGCGGTGGTCAGGCCCTTCAGCTGCGCCGTGGTCAGCACCGCGACATCGGTCGATTCGAGCCCCACGAACTGCGCCGTGGTCAGCGCCGCCAGCTGCGCCGAGCCGAGGCCGACGATCTGCGAGGTGGCCAGCGCGGCCAGGTCGGTGGTCTCGAAGCCCAGCACCTGCGCGGTGGTCAGGGCGGCCAGCTGCGTCGTGGTCAGCGCGCCCACCTGGGTGGTGGTCA
>NZ_MLCO01000226.1 GCF_001982615.1 Teichococcus deserti
CCGCTTCGACCGGCGCCGCAACGTTTTTCCGCCTGCCAGCTCAGGACCGCCCGCATGCCCCGCGCCCCCCGCCCCAAGCGCCACCTGGCGACCGAGATCGCGCTGGCCATCCGCAACGGCGGCTATCGCCCCGGCGAATGGCTGCGGCTGGTGGATCTGGAGGCGCAGCTCGGCGCCAAGCGCTTCGACCTGCGGGCCGCGCTGGCCGAGCTCGCGCTGCGGCAGACGCTGGAGCATGTGCCCAACCGCGGCTTCCGCGTCGCCCTGCCCGACCGGCAGCGGCATCGCGACATGCTGCAGGTGCGCGCGCTGCTGGAGGTGGAGGCGGCGGTCACCGCCCTGCCCCGGATCGATGCCGCGGCGCTCGCGCTGCTCGAGGCCAAGGCCGATGCCTTCGACGCCGCGGTGGAGGCCGGCAGCACCACCAGCCAGAGCACCACCAACCTCGACTTCCACGACACACTCTACCGCTTCGGCCCCAACCCGCCGCTGGTCGAGCTGGTCATCGAGACGCGCGACCGGGCCCGGCTCTGGCCGATGGTGCTGTGGCCCTCGGTGTCGGCGCTGCGCCGCAGCGCGGAGGGGCACCGGCAGATCCTGGCGGCGCTGCGGGCGGGCGACGCCGCGGCCCTGGCGGAGAGCGTCCGCGCGCATATCCTGGGCTCGGCGGCGAACGATCCGAGCCTCGACGGTGCGGCGGCCAGCCCCGGCTGACCGCCGCGCGTCCCCTGGTCCGTGGTCAGGCCTTGCCGCGCTCGCCCTCGATGCGCGGCAGGAACCAGGTCAGCAGCCCGGCCAGCGGCAGGAAGGCGCAGAGCTGATAGACCCGCTCGATGCCGATGCTGTCGGCCAGCCCGCCCAGGATCGCGGCCGCGATGCCGCCCAGGCCGAAGTTCAGCCCGTAGAACAGCCCGCCCACCAGGCCGATGCGGTCCGGCGCCAGCTCCATGGCGTAGATCAGGATGGCGGCAAAGGCGCTGGCCATGATCAGGTTGATGCCGACGGTCAGCACGCCGGTCCAGACGAAGTCGGCATAGGGCAGCGCCAGGGTCAGCGGCAGCGGCCCCAGCACCGAGAACCAGATGATGCGGTAGCGGCCGATGCGGTCGCCGACCACGCCGCCGATCAGCGCGCCGATGGCCGAGGCCACCAGGAAGATGAAGAGCATCAGCTGCGAGGTGCTGACCGAGACGTCGAAGCGGTCGATCAGGTAGAAGGTGTAGAAGGAGCGGAAGCTCTCGATATAGGCGTTCTTCGAGAACATCAGCAGCGTCAGGATGGTCATGCCCAGCAGCACGGTGCGCGGCGCATGCGGCGCGCGCACAGGGCCCCCGGCGCCGCGCGCCGCGCGCAGCGCCGCCACCTGGCGGCGGATCGCCGTGTGCTGGCCGGCCATCCAGACCGTCAGCGCCATGGCCAGCAGCGCGGCCGGCGCGAACCAGGCCAGGCTGCCCTGGCCATGCGGCACGATGACCAGCGCCGCCAGCAGCGGCCCGAGCGCGCCGCCCATCTGGCCGCCGACCTGGAAGATGCCCTGCGCCAGCCCCTGCCGCCCGCCCGAGGCGTTGCGCGCCATGCGCGTCGCCTCCGGATGGAAGATCGAGGAGCCGATGCCGATGCAGGCCGCCGCCGCCAGGATCAGCGGATAGCTGGAGGCGAAGGCCAGCCCGACCAGCCCGGCCAGGCTGAAGCCCATCCCGACCGCGGCGGAATAGGGCATCGGGTGGCGGTCGGTGACATGGCCGACCAGCGGCTGGAACAGCGAGGCGGCGATCTGGAAGGTGAAGGTGATGACGCCGATCTGCACGAAGTCCAGGCCATAGGCGGTCTTGATGATGGGATAGACCGCCGGGATCAGCGACTGCAGCAGGTCGTTGAGCAGATGCGTCAGGCCGAGCACCAGCAGGACGGAGAGATGGGCCTTCGGCCGGCTGGCGAGAGCCGCTGACGATGACATGGCTTGCTTCTTTCGGTGGGCGGGACGAGGCGGGGCGAGCCGCCGGGCGCCGCGCCGGATCGGAGGACCGCGCGGGAGCGGCGGCGCATCATGGCCGGACGCGCGCCTGCGGAAAGTCCAGTTGCCAGGAAAGTCCCTGGTCCAGTCGGCGTCAAGCTCATCCCGCGGCGCGGGCCGCCTGCAGCAGCGCGGCGACCTCTTCCTCCGGCTGGTCGAAGCGGCAGACCAGCCGGATCTCGCCGGGCCCGCGGCGGTAGAAGCCGAAGCCCTGCGCCTGCAGCGCGTCGATCAGCGCCGGCGGCAGCGTCGCGAAGACGATATTGGCCTCGACCGGCGCCAGCAGCGCCACGCCCGGCAGCCGCGCCAGGCCGTGGCCCAGCTGGGCGGCGCGGGCATTGGCGCGGCGGGCCAGGTCGAGATGCAGCTCGCCTTCGACATAGGCCTGCAGCTGCGCCGCGGCGAAGCGCATCTTCGACCAGGTCTGGCCGGCGCGGCGCAGGGTGAAGGCGATCGGCTCGACCAGGTCGCGGCGGAACACCACCAGCGCGTCGGTGCTCATGGCGCCGTTCTTGGTGGCGCCGAAGGACAGCAGGTCGACGCCGACCCTGCTGGTCATGTCCGCCGCGGAGCAGCCGAGATGCGCCTGGGCATTGGCGAAGCGGGCGCCGTCCATGTGGAAGACCAGCCCGTGCTCGCGCGCCACGGCGCCGATCGCGGCCAGGGCGTCGAGGCCGTAGACGGTGCCGCGCTCGGTCGCCTGGGTCACCGTGACGGCGTCGGGCTGCGGCTTCTGGGTGTTGCCGCGCGGCGCCTCGGCCAGCGCCTGGCGCAGCGCCGCCGGGTCGATCCGCCCGACCTCGCCGGGCAGGCCGACCAGCGCCGCGCCATGGCCCCAGGCCGCCAGCGAATTGCCCTCCGACAGCCGCAGATGCGCGCCCTCGTGACAATAGGCGCCGCCATAGGGGCGCATGCAGGCGGCCAGCGAGAAGCTGTTGGCGGCGGTGCCGGTGGCCACCGGGAAGACGGTGACCTCGGCCTCGAAGACGTCGGAGAAGCGGGCGTTCAGCGCGCGGGCGCTGTCGTCCTGGCCATAGGGCTGGGCGGTGCCCTGGTTGGCCGTGGCCAGCGCCGCCATGATCGCCGGGTGGATGCCTGCGACATTGTCGCTCCGGAAGTCGCCGCGCATCGCTTTTTTCTCCATCGTGGCCAGGCGGGCATGGCCAGGCAGGCATGGCCAGGCGGGCCCGACTATGGCCCAGCCCGGCGCCCGCGTCAGCCCGGCGGCTCAGGCGGCCCAGGCGGCCCAGGCGGCCCAGGCGGCCCAGGCGGCCCAGGCGGCCCAGGCGGCCCAGGCGGCGCGCTGCGCCGGATCGAGCGCCGCGCAAGGCCGCCCAGGCCAGCGCCATGGCGGGCAGCGAGGCCGGCCGCGCCTGCTTCGCCCGGCTGACCGCATCCTTCTGACGCGCGACCGGCCAGGGCGGGGGATGAGCCCGCCCTGGCCGGCGGCTCAATAGCCGCGCGCGGGGTCGACCATGGCGGTGGTCGGCTGCCCGGCGCGATGGCGCGCGACATTCTCCAGCGCGATCCGCGCCGCCGATTCCGGCGCGCTATAGGCGGCGACATGCGGCAGCACGGTGATGCCGGGATGCGCCCAGAACGGGTGCTCCCCCGGCAGGGGTTCCTGGGCGAAGACGTCGAGCACGGCGTGGCTGACCTGGCCGGAGGACAGCGCCGCCAGCAGGTCGGCCTCGACCAGGTGGCGGCCGCGCGCCAGGTTGACCAGCCCGGCGCCCTGCGGCAGCCGGCCGAACAGCCGGGCGTCAAGGATGCCCATGGTGTCGGGCGTCAGCGGCAGCAGGTTGACCAGGATGTCGGAGGTCGCGACCAGCTGCTCCATGCCGGCGCCGCCGCTCAGGCAGGCGACGCCGTCGATGGCCTTCGGCGCGCGGCTCCAGCCGCTGACGGCGAAGCCGATGCCGGCCAGCGCCGTGGCGCAGGCGCCGCCCAGCGCGCCCAGGCCGAGGACGCCAACGCGGCGCTGCCCGGCCAGCGGCTGCGCCAGCTGCTTCCACTCGGCGCGCGCCTGCTGCCGCACATAGGCGGGCAGCTGGCGGTGCAGCAGCAGCACGCTGGCGAGCGCGCATTCGACCATGGCCTGGGTCAGCGCGGGGTCGACCAGGCGGGAGATCGGGATGGCGGTCGGCAGCGTCGGGTCGGACAGCATGCGGTCGACGCCGGCCCAGAGGCTCTGGACGAAGCGGAGATTCGGATAGCGCGCCAGCGTGCCGTGCGGCGGATTGGCGACCAGCGCGATCTCGACAGCGTCGACGTCATGCGGCTCGTTCGCCAGCACCAGCGTCTCGCCGGCCGGCAGATGCGCCAGCAGATGCGTCTTCCAGTCGGCATAGTCGTCGTCGTCGAGGGAACCGATCAGGAGGATGCTCACAGGGCGAAAACCTTCTTGGACAGCGGGGGCGCGACTATGCGGCAGGTGCGGCGCCGCGGCCAGGGGGCCAAACTGGACTGGTGTGATTCCGGGCAACTGGCCTTTCCCTCTGTTCCAGTCCGCCGCCATCCTGGCAGGATGAGCATCAGCACCGAGGCTGCCCCGCTGACCGCCGCGGATCTCGAGCGCTTCGGCCCGGCGCCCGAGCAGCGCTTCCGCGACAACCTGGCCGCCGTCGAGGCGCGCATCGCCGCCGCCTGCCGCCGCGCCGGCCGGGCACGCGAGGCGGTGCGGCTGCTGCCGATCACCAAGACGGTGCCGGCCGCGGTGCTGCGCCACGCCTTCGCCGCCGGCATGTCTTCCTGTGGCGAGAACAAGATCCAGGAGGCGACCGGCAAGCGCGAGGCGCTGGCCGACCTGCCCATCGCCTGGAGCATCGTCGGCCACCTGCAGACCAACAAGGTGAAATACCTGACCCGGCTGGCCCAGGAATTCCACGCGCTGGACAGCCTGCGCCTGGCCGGGATGCTGGAGGCGCGGCTGGCGCGGGAAGGCCGGACGCTGGATGTCTTCGTCCAGGTCAACACCTCGGGCGAGGCGAGCAAATACGGCCTGCCGCCGGAGCAGGTGCCCGGCTTCCTCGAGGCCCTGCCGCGCTTCCCGCATCTGCGGCCGCGCGGCTTCATGACGCTGGCGCTGTTCAGCGACGACGTGGCGCTGGTCCGCCCCTGCTTCGTCCGGTTGCGCAAGCTCCGTGACCGGGCCGTTCAGGACCATCCGGATCTGAAGGAACTGTCGATGGGCATGACCGGCGATTTCGAGGCGGCGATCGAGGAAGGCGCCACCATCCTGCGCGTCGGCCAGGCGATCTTCGGCCGCCGCCCGACGCCGGACGGGCATTACTGGCCCGGGCTGGCCGGCCAGCAGGGGGCCGGGTAGCGCCCGCCCTGGGCTTGCGCCAGACTTCGGCGGCACGCCGGCGAACCGGCGGCATGGCTTTGAGAGGAAACGCGGATATGACGATCTCCGGGGCGCGGCGTCCGGCGGCGCAGGTGCCCGATGACCGATGACCACCTACTGGATTCCAGGACCGCCTGGATCCGGCTCGGCGCCATCGTCGCGCTGTCGACACTGGGCGGCGCGGGGATGTGGACCGTCGTCGTCGCCCTGCCGCATGTCCAGGCCGAATTCGGCGCCAGCCGCGGCGACGCCTCGCTGCCCTATACGCTGACCATGCTGGGGCTTGGCATCGGCGGCGTGCTGATGGGGCGACTCTCCGACCGGCTCGGCACCATGCGCCCGGTGCTCGGCGCCATCCTGATGCTGTCCGGCGGCTATGTCCTGGCCGGGCTCGCGCCCAGCCTGATCGTCTATGCCCTGGCCCAGGGGGTGATGATCGGCATGCTCGGCGCCTCGGCCTGCTTCGCGCCGCTGATGGCCGATGCCTCGCTCTGGTTCCGCCGGCGGCGCGGCGTCGCGGTCGCGCTGGCGGCCTCGGGCAACTACCTGGCCGGCGTGGTCTGGCCGCCGCTGCTGACCGCGCTGATCGCGGCCCATGGCTGGCGCGTCGCGCATATGGCGGTGGGCGTCATCTGCCTGGTCGCCATGCTGCCGCTGGCGCTGATGCTGCGCGCCCGCGCCCCCGGCTCGCAGGCCAGCGGCCCGCGCAGCGATGCCGGCCATGCGCGGCCGCTCGGCCTGTCGCGCAACGGGCTGACCCTGGTGCTGGCGCTGGCCGGCATCGCCTGCTGCGTCGCCATGGCGATGCCGCAGGTGCATATCGTCGCCTATTGCGGCGACCTGGGCTATGGCGTGGCGCGCGGCGCCGAGATGCTGTCGGTCATGCTGGCCTGCGGCATCGTCTCCCGCCTGGTCTCAGGCCTGCTGGCCGATCGCATCGGCGGCATGCCGACGCTGCTGCTCGGCGCCGTGCTCCAGGGGGTGGCGCTGTCGCAGTTCCTGTTCTTCGACGGGCTGGTCTCGCTGTTCATGCTGTCGGCGCTGTTCGGCCTGTTCCAGGGCGGCATCGTGCCCTCCTATGCCGTGGTGGTGCGGGAGAACTTCCCGGCCTCGGAGGTCGGCATGCGCGTCGGCATCGTGCTCAGCTCGACGCTGCTGGGCATGGCGCTGGGCGGCTGGCTGTCGGGGGTGATCTTCGACATGACCGGCAGCTATGCGGCCGCCTTCCTCAATGGCGTCGCCTGGAACCTGGTCAATGTGGTGATCGTGACGACGCTGCTGCTGCGGGGCCGGTCGAAGCTGGCTGTGGCGTGATCGGGGGCCTGATCGGGGACTTGATCAGGCCGAGACCGCCGCATGCTGCGCCAGCCGCGCCAGGATGCGGCGTTCCTGCGCGGCCTTGGTGGCGGCGACCTCGGCGGTCGCGGCCTCGAGCGAGGCGGCCGGGCGGCGCCGCGGCGAGGTGGCGGGCTGGCCGGCGCGCGCGCCGATATGCTTTTCGAAGGGCAGCGAGCGGAACAGCGCCGGATCGGCCTCGAGGTCGAACAGCGCGCGATAGCCGAGCGAGACATAGAGGCCGACCGCCTCGGGCTGGCGGAAGCCGGTGGTGAGATAGGCGCGGGTATAGCCGAGCGCGCCGGCCCGTGCCTCCAGCGCCGCCATGATGCGCCGCGCCAGCCCCTGGCGGCGGTGACCGGCATGCACCCAGACTCGCTTGATCTCGGCGGTCTCGTCGTCATGGCTCATGAAGGCGCCGCCGGCGACGGGGATGCCGTCGCGCAGCAGCACCAGGAAGTCGCCGAGCGGCGGGGCGAAGGCGGCGGCCGGGTAGCGGTCGATCTCGGCGCGCGGACCGCCGGGGCGGTCGGCGCCGTACATGGCGGCGAATTCCAGGACCAGCGCGTCCAGCACGGTCTGGGCCTCGGAGGACTGGATCGGGGTGTGGAGGATGGTGTCGCGCATCTCGGCCTCTTCACAGCGGGGCGCCGGCCTCCCACGCGTCCGCCAGATTGCCCGAAACTGAAATGTCCTTCAATGTTTCTACGTCATTTGATTGGTTATTCGGGAGGAGCCGGACCCGGAGGAAGGTCACGGCGGACGATGACGCAGCCGGTGGGGGAGGGGAAATGCCCGGGCGCTCAAACGTTATCCGTATGTTCTTAAGAGATTATATCGGCAACAATCCTTCCGGCGTCGCGCTGGAGACCGCCACGTTGATAATGACGATTCTCCGCCGCATATTGCCGCAAAGCCTTGGCCGCATCCTCACCGGCGGCGGCTTGCCAGGACCGATCATGCCACCCTCGCCCCCACCCTTGACCCTGCCGCCACCCGTCCGCGAGCGCGGCGATTTGCAGCCCGGCCATCCGCTGCCCTACGCTTTCCCGGCGCGCGCAGCGCGGCAGGAGGCGCTGGCATGACGGGGCTGCGGCTTGGCTTCTTCACCCGGCTGCTCGACGAGGGCGATGCCGCCACGCGCTATCGCCTGGCCCTGGCGCAGATCCGCCACGCCGAGGCCTGCGGCTTCGACAGCGCCTGGGTCGCGCAGCATCATTTCCACGCGGCCGAAGGCGGCCTGCCTGCGCCCTTCGTCTTCCTGGCGCAGGCGGCGGCGCTGACCAGCCGCATCCGCCTGGGCACCGGCATCGTCACCCTGCCGCTGGAGCTGCCGATCCGCGTCGCCGAGGATGCCGCCGTGCTCGACATCCTGTCGCAGGGGCGTGTCGAGCTCGGCGTCGGTTCCGGCGGCAACCCGGAAGCCTTCGCCGCCTTCGGCCTGCAGGATGCCGATCGCCGCGCCGTCTTCGCGCGCAAGCTGGCCGAGCTGGTCGCAGCGCTGGACCAGAAGGCGCTGGCCGGCGGCGACCGCGTCTATCCGCCGCATCCCTCGCTCGGCCAGCGGCTGTGGTACGCGACCTTCTCGGTCGATGGCGCGCAAGCGGCGGGGCAGCTCGGCGCCGGGCTGCTGCTGTCACGCACCCAGCCGCGGCCGAAGACCGCGCCCGATGCCTCCCTGGCGGAGATCCAGGAGCCGATGATCGACGCCTATCTGGCCGCGCTGCCGCCGGGCACGGCGCCGCGCATCCTGGCCAGCCGCTCGGTCTTCGTCGCCGACGACCGCGCCGAGGCCTGGCGCCTGGCCGAGGCCGGGCTGCGCCGCTTCGACGCGCGGCTGGTGGCGCAGGGCCGCTTGCCGGATGCGCCCCGCACATTGGAAGAAATCATCCGCCGGCAGGATTCGCATCTCGGCACGGTGGCGGAGGTCACGGAATCCCTCGCTGCTGACCGCGTGCTGGCGCGCGCGACGGAGCTCGCCGTACAGGTGCATTCGATCGACCCGCCGCATGCGCACACGCTGCGCTCGATCGAGCTGGTGGCGCAGGGCGTGGCGCCCGCGCTCGGCTGGCAGCGACAGCATCGTCCCCCGATCGCGCAACAGGCAGGAGTGGCCGCGCAGTGACCGACACCATCGACATCCTGGCCGGGATCGCGCCCGGCGCCGCGCTGGAGAAAATCCGCGCCAACCGCGCGGCGGCACGCGACCATGCCGAGGCCAGCCACCAGGCGCTGCTGCTGCCGCAGGCGCCCGGCGATGTCAGCCTGGCCGAGCGCTTCGCCGTCGCCGCCTTCGTCGCCGCGCTGCACCGCGCGCCGGAAGCCGTCGCACTCTATGCCGAGGGCCTGGCGCAGCACGCCGGCGCCGCGCTGGCCGAGGCCGTGGCCCGCGCCGCCGAGGCCAATGCCGCCGCCGGCCCGACCGGCGCCTTCCCGCCCGGCCCGCTGAGCGCCGAGGACAGCCCGGCGCCGTCCTTCGCGCTGCCCGCCGATGTCGCGGCAGCACTCGGCGACAAGCTGGCGGCGGCGCTGGCCTATGCGCATTTCCTGATCTTCCATCCGCGGGACGCCGCGCCGGAGCGCTTCGCGCCGCTGCAGGCGGCCGGATGGACGCCGGACGGGCTGGTGACGCTGTCGCAGCTGGTCGCCTTCCTCGCCTTCCAGATCCGCGTCGCCGCCGGGCTGCGCGTGCTGGCCGCCACCCCCTGACCGCGGAGTTTTTCGCCATGTCCGCAGAACTTTCCGAGCCCAATGCCTTCACCCGCGCGCAGATCGGCTGGACGCCCTGGCTGCCGCCGCTGACCGAGGCCGAGCTGACGCCGAGCCACATCGAGGCGCTGATCGACGCCGCCCGCGCGAAGAATCCGTATTTCCGCTTGCTGGCGCGCGATCCGGCGGCGCTGCAGCACCGCACCCTGACCGACAAGGATATCTTCTATAACCCCGAGGGCGGCGCGCCGCGGGCGGACCGCGAGCTGGCGGCGACGGCGGTGTCGCGCGCGAATGGCTGCATCTACTGCGCCTCGGTGCATGCGCGCTTCGCCGCCACCTACGCGAAGCGGGAGGCCGATGTCGACCGCCTGCTGGACGAAGGCACCGGCGCCGATCTGGGCGAGCGCTGGAACGCCATCACCGCCGCCTCCGTCGCGCTGACCGCGACGCCGGTCGCCTTCGGGCCCGAGCATGTGCAGCGGCTGCGCGCCGCCGGGCTGGACGACCTGGCCATCGCCGACATCATCCAGGCCGCCGCTTTCTTCAACTGGGCGAACCGGCTGATGCTGGCGCTGGGCGGCGCGACCGTGCCGGCCTGAAACCTTGCGGCGGCAGCCCTGTCACGGGCTGCCGCTTGCGCCTTACTTCGCCGGCAGGCCGGGCGGGTTGGTGCGCGAGCGCTGGATCGCCTCGGCCGACAGATTCCAGCGGGCCAGCGCGCGGCCATAGGTGCCGGCCTCGATCTGCGCGTTCAGCGCAACGGTGATCGGCTCCGCCAGGCCCGCGCCCTTCTTCGTCGTCACCGCGATTTCCGCCGTCTGCGGCCAGCCGCCGGAAAAGGTGCCGACCAGCCGCGTCTTGCGCACCCGCGCCGCCTTGAAGGCCGAAGTGGCATTGGGCCCGAGATAGACATCGGCCCGGCCGGATTGCAGCGCCAGATCCAGCACCGCCTCGTCGTCATAGTACTGGACCTCGGTGTTCGGCAGGCCCTTGGCGCGGTTGGCCTCGATCCAGCGCAGCAGGATCTGCTCCTGGTTGGTGCCGGAGGAGACGATGACCTTCAGCCCGGCGACATCCTCCGGCTTGGCGATCGACTGCAGCCGATGGTCCAGCGCGACATAGAAGCCGAGCAGGTCGTTGCGGTAGGTCGAGAAGTCGAAGCGCTGTTTGCGCTCCTCGGTGACGGTGACATTGCTGGTCACCGCATCGAACTTGCCGGAGATCAGGCCGAGCGGCCAGTCGGCCCAGGCGGTCGGCACCACCTCCAGCACCAGGCCGAGGCTGTCGGCGACCAGCTGCGCGATGTCGATCTCGGCGCCGATCGGCGTGCAGCTGTCGGTGGCATAGCCGCCGAAGGGGAAGCGGCCCGGATTGGTGGCCACCGTCAGCTTGCCGGCATTGGCCAGGCGCAGGTCCCGCGGCAGCAGGCGAATCGCCTCCTCGACCTTCTGCGCGCGCACGCGGTGCGGCTGGGCGGGGCTGAGGTCGATCTCCTCCTGCGCGCGCAGCGGGCGCGGCAGCAGCGGCGAGGCCGCGATGGTGGCGCCGCCGAGCAGGCAGAGGCGGCGGGTGAGGATGGCCATGGCGATGCTCCTGTCAGGCCGCGTCACAGCACCTTCGCCAGGAAGGCGGCGGTGCGCGGCTGCTGCGGGTTGTTGAAGATGTCTTCGGGCGTGCCGCTCTCGACGATGCGGCCGCCTTCCATGAAGACGATGCGGTCGGCCACCTCGCGGGCGAAGCCGATCTCATGCGTGACGATGACCAGCGTGGTGCCCGAGCGCGCCAGCGCCTGGATGACGTCGAGCACTTCCTTGACCAGCTCGGGATCGAGCGCCGAGGTCGGCTCGTCGAAGAGCAGCACGCGCGGGCGCAGCGCCATGGCGCGGGCGATGGCGACGCGCTGCTGCTGCCCGCCGGAAAGCTGGCGCGGATAGCTTTCTGCCTTGTCCGACAGGCCGACCCGCGCGAGCAGCGCCGCGGCCTCGGACTCCGCGACCGCGCGCGTGGCGCGGCCTGTCGCGACCGGCGCCTCGGCGACATTCTGCAGCGCGGTCAGATGCGGGAAGAGGTTGAAGTTCTGGAACACCATGCCGAGCGTGGCGCGGCGCTGCAGCGTCTCGCTCTCCTTCAGCTCCTGCAGGACGTCGCCCTCGCGGCGATAGCCCAGGACCTCGCCGTCGATCAGGACGAAGCCGCTGTCGGCGCGCTCCAGCCGGTTGATGCTGCGCAGCAGGGTGGATTTGCCGGAGCCCGACGGGCCGATGATGGCGGTGACGCTGCCCGCCGGCAGTTGCAGCGACACATCGTCGAGCACGCGCAGCGCGCCGAAGCTCTTGGTGAGATGACGGATCTCGACGGCAGCGCCCGGCGGCGCCGGCGGCAGCTCCGTCGCCGCGACGACCGGCGCTTTCCGCCGCGCGAAGACACTGGCAGACACCTCGCGCAGGGCGCCGCGGGCATAGTGGCGCTCGACCTGGCGCTGGATGATCGACAGCACGGTCAGGATGATCAGGTACCAGACCGTCGCCACCATCAGCAGCGGCACCACCTCCAGGTTGCGGCGATAGATCACCTGGATGGTGTAGAACAGCTCCGGCAGCGCCAGGATGTAGACCTGGGAGGTTCCTTTCGCCAGGCCGATGATCTCGTTGAAGGCATTCGGCAGGATCGCGCGCATCGCCTGCGGCAGCACGATGCCGAAGGCCTGGCGGCGCCGCGGCAGGCCGAGCGCCGCCGCCGCCTCCAGCTGTCCCTGGTCGACGGAAAGGATGCCGCCGCGGATGATCTCGGAGGAGAAGGCCGCCTGGTTCAGCGTCAGCCCCAGCACCGCCGCGGCGAAGGGCGTGATCAGCTGCGTGGTCGAGGCGCTGAAGAAGGAGAGATCCGTGTAGGGCACGCCGAGCGCGATGACGGGGTAGAGATAGCCCAGGTTGTTCAGGATCAGCAGCAGCACGATCAGCGGGATCGAGCGGAAAATCCAGGCATAGCCCCAGGCGACGCCGGCCGGCAGCGGCGAGCCGGAGACCCGGGCGAGCGCCAGCGCCGTGCCCAGCATGAAGCCGAACAGCGTGCCCAACGCCGTCAGCAGCAGCGTGCGGCCGAGGCCGACCAGCACCGGCTCGGCCAGGAACCATTCGGCGAAGACATCCCAGCCCCAGCGCGGATTGGCCAGGATCGAGTGCAGCACGGCCAGCAGCAGCAGCGCCGCCAGCAGCGTGCCGATGCGGCGCGCCGGGTGGCGGGCCGGCCGCAGGGTCAGCCCTGCCAGGTCGCAGGGCCGCGCGGCGGGCGGGGCCAGGCGGCCCAGGCTGTCGGTCGAAGCGCTCATTGGAAAACTCGGCTCGGCGGGGTTGCGGGCAGCCGCCGGCGAGGCCGCGCCACCCGGATGCGCAAGCCGTGGCGCAGGCGGCGCGAAGGCATGCGGCGGGCAACGGCGGCGGCACCGGGGAAGCAGGATCAGGCGTGGGACCGGCCGGCCAGCAGCAGGGCGGGGGCGGCGGAACGGGTGCTAGCCTCGACAATCCATCAGCATGCGGCGCGTCTCCGGTGTGGCCCGCCCGTCCTGGCCCGATGGCCCGCAGGTCCCGTGGCGCCATTAATCACTGTTCTTTTTTGTGCGTCAATAATGGCACATGTCGATTCGGTGTTTTTCGGCCGGTGAAGGCTGCCGGAACCCGCCGGCGGCTGGCCGGTTCACTCGCCACACCCCCGCCA
>NZ_MLCO01000227.1 GCF_001982615.1 Teichococcus deserti
GCAGCGCCTCGATGCGCGCGGCGCTGGTGTCCAGCAGCCCCGCAAGGTCCTGGGCGTCCCCCGCCTGGATGCCGCGCAGATCCACCCCGTATCGCGTGCCCGCCATGCGCGCATGCTGCCACAGGCGCCAAGGAACAGAAAGAGAAGGGGGTGCGGGGGGATACCTCCCCCCGCCGCTTGCTTCCTGCCTGTCTTCCCTGCCTTGCCCCGGAGCCCATCGCCCGTAACATAGCCCCTGCTACATTCCGGAGCCTCCGCATGGACAGCGTGCCCAGCCTGCCCGAGGTGCATCGCAGCGTCAGGGTGCCGCATGCTGCGGGCTGGCTGAAGCGGCTGGGAGCCTTCATCGGCCCGGGCTATCTGGTGGCCGTCGGCTACATGGATCCGGGCAACTGGGCGACGGCGCTCGCCGGCGGCTCGGCCTTCGGCTACACGCTGCTGTCGGTGGCGCTGGCCTCCTCGCTGATGGCGATCCTGCTGCAGGCGCTGTGCACGCGGGTCGGCATCGCCACCGGGCGCGACCTGGCGCAGCTCTGCCGCGAGCGCTTCCCGAAGCCGGTCGCCTATCCGCTCTGGCTGCTGGCGGAGATCGCCATCTGCGCCACGGACCTGGCCGAGCTGATCGGCACCGCCATCGCGCTGCAGCTGCTCTTCGGCATCCCGCTGCTCTATGGCGTGATGCTGACGGCGCTCGACGCCTTCGTCATCCTCTGGCTGCAGCACAAGGGGATGCGCCGGCTGGAGGCGCTGGTCTTCGGGCTGATCCTGCTGATCGTCGGCTGCTTCGGGCTGCAGATCCTGCTGGCCGATCCGGACTGGGGCGCGGTGCTGCGCGGCTATGTGCCGGCGGCCTCGATCGCGACCGACCAGGCGCAGCTCTACATTGCGATGGGGATCATCGGCGCGACGGTGATGCCGCACAATCTCTACCTGCACACGGCGCTGGTGCAGTCGCGCGACGTCGGCGGCACGGTCGCCGAGAAGCGGGAGGCGGTGCGCTTCGCCTCGATCGACAGCACGGTGGCGCTGGGCCTGGCGCTGCTGGTGAATTCGGCGATCCTGATCCTGGCGGCGGCGACCTTCCATGCCGGCGGCCACACGGAGGTCGCCGAGATCCAGGACGCCTATCAGCTGATGGCGCCGCTGCTGGGCAGCGGGCTGGCGGCGACGCTGTTCGCGGTCGCCCTGCTGCTGTGCGGGATGAACGCCACGGTCACCGCGACGCTGGCGGGGCAGGTTGTCATGGAGGGCTTCCTGCGCTTCCGCCTGCCGCCCTTCTGGCGGCGGCTGGCGACGCGGTCGGTGGCGATCGTGCCCGCCGTGCTGGTGACCTGGCATTCCGGCGCCAGCGGCACGGCGCAGCTGCTGGTGCTCAGCCAGGTGGTGCTGTCGCTGCAGCTGCCCTTCGCGGTGATCCCGCTGATGCTCTTCGCCTCCGACCGGTCGCGGCTGGGCGGGCTGGCGGCGCCGCGCTGGCAGCTCTGGCTGGGCTGGGGCATCGCGCTGCTGATCGTGGCGCTGAACCTGAAGCTGATCGCCGACTTCCTGTCGGGCGGCTGACCCGGGCGCCGGCTGGACAGCGCCGCCGCCGCCTGGGACAAAGCCGTTCCGATCCGCGGGGAGCAGCGTCGTGACGACAACCGGAAAACGAATGGCGCTGGCGACGCTGGTGCATCCGACGGGCTACCACGTCGCCTCCTGGCTGCACCCGCAGGCGCAGGCCGATGCCTCGACCAGCATCGAATACTACCAGCGGGTGGCGCAGACCGCCGAGCGCGGGCTGTTCGACCTGTTCTTCATCGCCGACACGCCGGCGGCACGCACCAGCAACCTCACCGCCTTCAGCCGCATGCCGCTGTTCATGAACGTCTTCGAGCCGGTGACGCTGCTCTCGGCGCTGTCGGGGGCGACGCGGCATATCGGGCTGGGCGGCACCGCCAGCACCAGCTTCAGCGAGCCCTACAACATCGCCCGGCAATTCGCCTCGCTGGACCATCTGAGCCATGGGCGCGCCGCCTGGAACGTCGTCACCTCGGCCAACGACTTCGCGGCGAAGAATTTCGGGCTGGACCGGCTGCCGGCGCATGGCGACCGCTACGCCCGGGCCCGCGAATTCGTCCAGGTGGTGCGTCAGCTCTGGGACAGCTGGGAGGACGACGCCTTCATCCGCGACCGCGCGCAGGGTCTGTTCTTCGACCCGGCCAAGCAGCATGCGGTGGCGCATGAGGGCGCGCATTTCCGCGTCAACGGCGCGCTGAACATCGCCCGGCCGCCGCAGGGTCGGCCGGTGATCATCCAGGCCGGCGCGTCGGACACCGGCCGCGAACTGGCGGCCGAGACGGCGGAGGTGGTCTTCGCCTCGGAATCGACGATCGAGGACGGCATCGGCTTCTACCGCGACCTGAAGGGGCGGATGCCCAGGCATGGCCGCGATCCCGACCAGCTGAAGGTGCTGGCCGGGCTGCCGGTGCTGGTCGCCGCCAGCCGGCAGGAGGCGGAGGACATGCATGCCGAGCTGCAGGCGCTGATCCACCCCGATGTCGGGCGCAGCCGGCTGGCGATGGACCTGGAGGCGGATCTCTCGGGCCTCGACCTCGACCAGCCGATCCCGGAGGAGCGGATCCCGAAATCGGCCAATTTCCACCAGGCCTATTTCAACCACATCGTGCAGATGATCCGCGTCGAGAAGCTGACGCTGCGCCAGCTCTACCTGCGCTACGAGCGCGGCAACAAGACGATCCGCGGCACGGCGCGCGAGGTCGCCGACCAGATGCAGGCCTGGTTCGAGGCCGGCGCCTGCGACGGCTTCATGCTGATGTTCAACCTGCTGCCGCGCGACATGGAGGCCTTCGTCGACCTGGTCGTGCCGGAGCTGCAGCGCCGCGGGCTGATGCGCAGCCTCTATGAGGGGCGGACGCTGCGGGAAAATCTCGGCCTGATCCGGCCGCCGCATCCGCGGGCGGCCGGGTGACCCCTCAGAGCTCGGCGAGCGCGACGGCGTCGTAGAAGCGGCCCGACACGGTGTTCCGCCCGGCGGCCTTGGCGGCGTAGAGCTGGCGGTCGGCGGCGACGATCCAGCGCTGCGGCTCGACCTCGGCGCGGCAGGCGGCGGTGGCGACGCCGGCCGTCACCGTCACATGCGGCGCGATGTCGGAGGCGGAGTGCGGGATGCCCAGCGCCTGGATGCGGGTCAGGATCGAGCGCGCCATCTCCATCGCCTCCTCATGTGCCAGCCCCGGCAGGATGCAGGCGAATTCCTCGCCGCCATAGCGCACCGCCAGGTGGTTGCTGCGATGCATGGCGCGGTTCAGCGCGGCGGCCACCATGGTCAGGCAGCGGTCGCCTTCGGCATGGCCATAGAGGTCGTTGAAGCGCTTGAAGAAGTCGACATCGAGGATGATGACCGACAGCATCTCGCCGCGGGCGGCCAGCCGCGCCGCCTCCTGCGCCAGCCGCGTCTCCAGGCAGCGGCGGTTGCCGAGGCCGGTCAGCGCGTCGGTCACGGCGAGCTCGGCCAGCTCGTCGCGCATCCGCTTCATGTCGAGGTGGTTGCGCACGCGGGCGCGCAGGATGACGGGCGCCACCGGCTTGGTGACATAGTCGATGGCGCCGAGCTCGAGCCCCTTCACCTCGGCCTCCTGGTCGCCCAGCGCCGTGGTGAAGATGACCGGCACGTCGGCCAGCACCGCATCGGCCTTCAGCTGGCGGCAGACCTCGTAGCCGTCGATGCCCGGCATCAGCACGTCGAGCAGGATCAGGTCGGGCAGCTCGGCGCGGGCGACCTGCAGCGCCTCCTCGCCCGAGGTCGCGAAGCAGACCTCGTGATCGTCCTCCAGGATGGCACTGATGATCTCGATGTTCGAGACTTCGTCATCGACGATCAGGATGTTCGGACGCCTCAAGCCGTCTTCTCCTTGGCCAGCCCCAGCGTCTCCGCCAGCGCCGTGAGGGCGGTGGCGGCCGCCGCATAGTCCAGCGCGCCGAGCGCCGCGCGCAGCGGCGCGATCTCCGCCGCGCCCTGGCCCTGCAGCGCCGCCTCCAGCGCCTCGAAGACACGGCGCGCGCGCAGGCTGCGGCGGGCCAGCAGGTCTTCCAGCTCCGCCACCAGCGCCGCGGCGGCGGCGCGGTCGAAGCCGGCCGCCGCGGCGGGGGCGGCGACGGCGACGACGCTGAGCGAGGCGGCGGCCCGCAGCGCCGGGCGCAGCGCGGCGTCGAGCGCGGCGAGCAGCGGCTCGGACGGCGCCTCGCCGGCGGCCAGCGCCAGCTCGACCTAGCCGGCCCGGATCGCGACCTCGGCCAGGCCCAGCGAGCCGGCGACGCCCTTAAGCGTCTGCGCCAG
>NZ_MLCO01000228.1 GCF_001982615.1 Teichococcus deserti
GCCCCGCGCCGCCTGGCGCAGCAGCCGATCCCGGCGCCGCCCCCCGCGCCGCCGCCGCAGCCCGCCGCCGCCCGGCCGCCGCTGGTGGCCGAGCTGTCCCATACCCGCGTCGAGATCACCACCGGCTTCAGCGGCACCGAGGTGCTGGTCTTCGGCGCCACTGAGCGGCTGCTGGGCGAGGGCGGCGACGACGTGCTGGTGGTCGCCCGCAGCGCCGTGCCCGAGCCCATGGTGGTGCGCCGCAAGACCCGCGTGCTGGGCTTCTGGATCAACGGCGCCTCGGCCCGCTTCCGCCAGGTGCCGGGCTTCTACCTGCTGACCGGCACCCGCCCCCTGCACGACATGATGGAGGAGGAGGAGCGGCGGACCAAGCAGCTCGGCCTCGAGCATCTGCAGATGGCCGCCGCCGGCAACCAGGACGAGGAATTCCGCGCAGCCCTCCTGCAGCTGAAGCAGAGCGCTGGGCTGTGGCACGAGGAGGACGAACCGCTGCGCGTCTCCGGCGCCCGGCTGTTCCGCGCGCGCCTGCCGCTGCCGGCCACCGTCAGCACCGGCGACTACCGGGTCGAGGTGATGCTGGTGCGCGACGGGCGGGTGCTGGCCCGGCAGGAGCTCGGCTTCACCGTGAACCGGGTCGGCACCGCCGCCCGCATCGCGGATATCGCCGATGAGCGGCCGGTGGTATACGGCCTGCTCTGCATCCTGCTGGCGGCCTTTGCCGGATGGCTGGGCAGCGTGCTGTTCCGGAGGGGATGAATGCCCGAAGCCGCCCGCCGCGACCGGGTCTTCCTGGTGGTCGTCGATGACAGCCAGGAACGCCATATCGCGCTGCGCTATGCCTGCCTGCGCGCGAAATACGGCGGTGGCCGCGTCGCCCTGCTGCGGGTGATCGAGGCCGAGGGCACCGTCGAATGGGCCGGCGTCGGCGCCATGCTGCAGGAAGAGCGCCGCGAGGAGGCCGAGAAGCTGCTCTCCGCCCTGGCCGCGGAAGTCCAGGAGATCACCGGCGGCCTGCCGATCCTGCTGATCCGCGAGGGCGATCCGCGCGACGCGCTGCTGTCGCTGCTGGAGGAAGACCCGCGGCTGTCGATCCTGATCCTGGCCAGCGCCTCCAACGGCAGCGGGCCGGGTCCGCTGATCACCGCGCTGACCGGCCGCTACGCCCCGCGCCTGCGGGTGCCGATGACCATCGTCCCGGGCAACCTGGACGACAAGGAGCTGGACCGCGTCACCTGAATGGCGGCCCTGCCCCCGCCATGGGTTGCATGGCGGCGCCGGATCACCCAGATGCGAGGCCGAGACGAGGCCTGACGACCCCCCAAATTTCGTGAAAAGCCGAGAGCGATGTTCATCGAGACGGAAGCGACGCCCAACCCCGCCACCCTGAAGTTCCTGCCGGGGCAGGACGTGATGGGCGCGCGCGGCACCGCCGACTTCACCAGCGCCGAGACCGCCGGCCGCAGCCCGCTGGCCGAGCGCCTGTTCGGCCTGGAGGGCGTCGCCCGCGTCTTCCTCGGCGCCGACTTCGTCACCGTGACCAAGGCCGAGGACACCGACTGGCAGGCGCTGAAGCCGATGGTCCTCGGCGCGATCATGGAGCATTCCATGGCCGGCCGCCCGGTGGTGCTGGACGCCGAGGCCGAGGACGACGCCTTCGAGGACAGCGACCCGGCCGATGCCGAGGTCGTCGCCCAGATCAAGGAGCTGCTCGACACCCGGGTCCGCCCGGCGGTGGCGGGCGATGGCGGCGACATCGTCTTCCGCGGCTTCCGCGACGGCGTGGTGAAGCTGCATCTGCAGGGCGCCTGCTCGGGCTGCCCCTCGTCGCGCGCCACGCTGAAGCACGGCGTCGAGAACATGCTGCGCCACTACGTGCCGGAAGTGATCGCGGTCGAGCAGGTCGACGCCTGATCCCCTGTCGGACAATCTGCGCCCGACGAAGCCCGGCCATCGCGCCGGGCTTTTTCGTGTCCGGGGCCTTTCATTCACCCCATGAATGATGATGATCCGGCGGCGGGGATTGGCAGGAATTGCCGCGGCCCTCATCCTGTGTGCAACGCACACAGGAGCGACGAGACCCCATGGCCGACCCGATCGACAGCGCCGCGCTGGACACCCTGTTCAACACCGCCCGCACCCAGAACAAGTGGACCGACCGGACCGTCTCCGACGAGACGCTGCGCCAGCTCTACGACCTGGTGAAGATGGGCCCGACCAGCGCCAACTGCCAGCCGGCCCGCTTCGTCTTCATCCGCACCCAGGAAGGCAAGGAGAAGCTGCGCCCGGCGCTGAGCGCCGGCAACCTGGACAAGACCATGACCGCCCCGGTGACGGCGATCATCGCCTGGGACGAGAAGTTCTACGACAAGCTGCCGGTGCTGTTCCCGCATGCCGACGCCAAATCCTGGTTCACCGGCAGCGCCGCCTTCGCCGAGGCGACCGCCTTCCGCAACTCCTCGCTGCAGGCCGGCTACTTCATCCTGGCGGCGCGGGCGCTCGGCCTCGACACCGGCGCGATGAGCGGCTTCGACGCCAACAAGGTGAACGACGCCTTCTTCGCCGGCACCGGCTGGAAGGCCAATCTGCTGGTCAACCTGGGCTATGGCGACCCGGCCGGCGTGCAGGGCCGCCTGCCCCGCCTGTCCTTCGACGAAGCCGCCGACCTGGCCTGACCTTTCTGTCAGTTCCGGGCGGCGGCAGCCGCCCGGGACACCCTTCATTCGACGCGGATGCCCTGCCGCTCGATGATCCCCGCCCAGCGCGCGGATTCGGCCTTGATGCGGGTGGCGAACTCGCCCGGCGCGTTGGGCAGGTAGATCAGCCCCTGATCCTCCAGCAGCTTCCTCACCGCCGGCAGCGCCGCGGCCTCCGTGTAGGCGCGGTAGAGCCGGTCGACGATCGGCTGCGGCGTCCCCGCTGGCGCGATGACGGCATACCAGGTGACCACGTCGATCTCCGGATAGCCGACCTCGGCCAGCGTCGGCACGTCCGGCAGCTGCGGGATGCGCGTCGGCGTGGTGACCGCCAGCGGCTTGACCATGCCGTTGCGGATCGGCCCCAGCATCAGCGGCAGGGTGTCGAACATGGCATGCACGTCGCCCGACAGCATGGCCGGCAGGGACTCGTTGGTGCCCTTGTAGGGGACATGCTCCATGGCGATGCCGTCGCGGGCGCGGAACATCTCGAAGATCAGGTGCTGCGCCGTGCCGACGCCGACCGAGGCGAAGTTCAGCTTGCCGGGGCGCGCGCGGGCCAAGGCGATCAGCTCGGCCACATTGCTGGCGGGCAGGTCCTTGTTGGCGACCAGCACCAGCGGCGAGGCGGCGAACATGGTCACCGGCACCAGGTCGCGCGCCGCGTCATAAGGCATATTCTTGTAGAGATGCGGGAAGATCGTCAGCGGGCCCAGATTGCCCATGCCGATGGTGTAGCCGTCGGGCGCCGAGCGGGCGATCTCGGCGACCCCGATGCGGCCGCCGGCGCCGGCCTTGAAGTCGTTGACGATGACCTGGCCCAGCGCCTGGCCGACCTGGTCGTTGAAGCCGCGGGCGATGACGTCGTTCAGCCCGCCCGGCGGCCAGGGGATGACGAAGCGCACCGGCCGCGTGGGCCAGGCCGCTTGCGCCCGCGCGCCGCCGGCCGCCATCAACCCGGCGGCCACACCGGCCGCCAACCCGCGCCGCGTCAACTCAGTCATTGCTCGATCCCCAGCGAAACGTTCCGCCGGGGCTTAGCAAGATCCGTGCGAGGCGGCAGCCCTCAGGCGCGGGCCGCCGCCATGGCCTCCGCCGCCGTCAACCGCCCGTCATAGAGCGCCCGCCCGATGATGGTGCCGGCGACATGCCCCGCCGCCTTCAGCGCCACGATGTCCTGCACCCCCGCGACGCCGCCCGAGGCGATCACCGGCGTCGCCAGCCGCGCCGCGATCTCGGCGGTCGCCGCGACATTGACGCCGCCCAGCATGCCGTCGCGGTCGATGTCGGTGTGGATGATGGCCGCCGCCCCCGCATCCTCGAAGGACAGCGCCAGGTCGAGCGCCGAGACGCTGCTGACCTCGGCCCAGCCCTCGGTCGCGACCATGCCGTCCTTGGCGTCGATGCCCACCGCGACCTTGCCCGGGAAGGCCTTGCAGGCCGCCCGCGCGAATTCCGGGTCCTTCACCGCCGCCGAGCCCAGGATCACCCGCGCCACGCCGCGCGACAGCCAGGCCTCGACGGTGGCCATGTCGCGGATGCCGCCGCCCAGTTGCACCGGGCGCCTGGTGCCCTTCAGGATCGCCGCCACCGCCTCGGCATTGGCCGGCCTGCCGGCGAAAGCGCCATCCAGGTCGACCACATGCAGCCAGTCGAAGCCGGCCTCGTCGAAGGCCGCCGCCTGCGCGCCCGGATCCTCGGCATAGATGGTCGCCTGATCCATGTCGCCGCGCTTCAGCCGGACGACCTTGCCCGCCTTGAGGTCGATGGCGGGGTAGAGCTGGAAAAGGGACATGCGGGCAAGTTCCAGGAAAAGTCTGGGGCGTTGTCTAGCCAAGAGAAGCCAGGGGGCAAAGGCTGGGGGAATGAATTCCCCCCGCAAACGCACACGTTTGCGCCCATCTTTTTCCCGATGACCGGCCATTGAGGAACCAGAGCCCCACCTGGCCCGGAGACCGCGGCAGCACAGACAGAAAAAAGAAGGGGTCGAGGGGAATTCATTCCCCTCGCCTTTCAATCGCCTCTCTTCCGAGAATCCCAGATCCCCGCCACCGCGTCATAAGGCAGCGCCGCCGCCTCCCGCGCCCGCCACCACCAGCGTTCCTGCCAGCGATGCGACGCTTCCGGGGCCGGCGCGGCGCGGGCGGGCAGGCCGTAGATCCGCAGCAGCATCACGCAGCGCGGCAGGTGGTAGCCGCTGGAGGCGGCGAAGACCGGGCCGGCATGGTCGCGCAGCAGCACGGCGCAGGCGCGGGCGGAGCTCAGCGTGTCGGTGCCGGTGGTCTCCTGCAGGATGGAATCGGCCGGGGTGCCGAGGTCCTGCAGCAGGCGGGCCATGACGGCGGCCTCGGCCGGGCCGTGGCGGCCCTGGGCGCCGGTGGGGACGAAGAGCGCCTCGGGCGCGAAGGCCCGGGCGGCCATGACGCGGCGGCGGAGCGTGATGCTGGGGCTGCCGTCGGGGCGGACGGCGGCGCCGAAGATGACGATGGCCGGACGGCCGGCCGTCATTCGGGGGCGGCCAGCAGCAGGCGGTTCAGCGGCTCCAGCGCCTGGCGCAGTGCCGTGAAGTCGCGGGCGAAGGCGGCTTCGGCCACACCGTTCTTCGCCAGCTCGGCGCCGATCCCGGCGATGCTGCGGCGTCCGTCGATGCGGGCGAGAATGGCCGAGGCCAGGCGCGGCAGCGGCACGCCGAGCCGGATGCCGTCGAAGGTGACGCGCAGCACGCCATCCGACGGGAGGCCCTTGGCCAGCGTCGGGCCGTCGAGCTCGCGCAGGACGGGAACGGCGGCCGGGTTGTCCCAGTCGGGCGCCACGGCCTCGTCGCGGGTCACATAGGCGATGTGGATACCCATGTTGCCGGCCAGCGACTCGGCGAGCGCGGCGCGCTCCGTGGCGCCGAGCGTGGCGATGCGGGCGCGCAGCTTCGGGTCGGGCAGGTAGCGCTCGGGCTCGTAGCGCAGCGGCTCGACGAAGCAGCGCAGGCGCAGGCCCGCGCCCTCGATCAGCGCCGCCAGCTGGGGGACGCTGAAAGACACGTCACGCGGGTTCAGCAGCAGGTCGTAGAGCCCGGCATCGCCGCCATCCAGATGGTCGGTGATCCAGGGGTTGCGGCGCAGCCAGGCGGTCTCGGGCAGCTGCTTCCACAGGCGTTTCGCGATGTCGACGCGGGCGGGGGGCGCCTCGCTGTCGGGGGCCAGCAGGCGCAGCGCATCCTGCAGCATGTAGACGCCGGTGCGGCCATGCGGGGCATAGACCATCAGCCCGATGCCGCCGCCCGGGGCCAGGCTGCCGGCCAGGGCCGCCAGCCCCGCCGCCGGGTCGGGCAGATGGTGCAGCACGCCGCAGCAGTCGATGTAGTCGAACGGCCCCAGGCCCAGGCTGGGCAGGTCGAGCAGCGATCCGCTGACGAAGCGGATGTTCTCCAGCTTCCGCTGCTTCGCCCGGGCCTCGGCCACCGCGCGGGCGGCGGCGGAGCGGTCCAGCCAGGTGACCTCGCCCGGGCGGCCGGCGCTGGCCATCTGCTGCGCCAGCATCATGGTGCCGTCGCCGCTGCCTCCCCCCGCCATCAGCACGCGCAACGGCCGGCTGGCCGGGCGGCGGGCGCCGAAGATCCAGTGATCGACCTCCCGCAGATGGCTGGGGCTGCCGACAATCAGGCGCTTCGCCTCGTCCCGCGGGTCGCGCTCGGGATAGGGATAGGCCTCGTACTGGGCGGCAAGGCGGGCATCGGTGGCATCCATGGCTGACCGGATAGGCGATGCGGCGGTGTTGCGCCAGCGCAGGCTGCGCCCATCTTCAGCGCCATGCCCCCGATCGGCACCCTGTCCCGCATCGTCCTCGTGCTGCTGGTGGTCAGCGCCCTGGTGCGCATCGTGATCTTCGCCATGGAGCGCTGATCGCCTCGTGATCGCGCCCCCGCCGCCGGCCCGGCTATGACGGGGGTGCAACAAGCGGGGAAGCCGCCCTTGGCGAATGTCGTCCTGATGCTGCCCGTGCTGGCGATCGGCGGGCTGACCGCCGCGGCGCTGATCGGCACGATCCGCGACCAGCGGCGCCGGCCGCGCCGGCGCGGCAGCAACACCGGCGATGGCGGCAGCGGCGACAGCCATGACACGGGCTGGTTCGACAGCAGCGCCGGCAACAGCGACTCGAGCAGCAGCGCGTCCTGCGGCAGCGACAGCGGCGGTGGTGGCGATGGCGGCGGCTGCAGCAGCGACTGATGCCGCGTTGACCGGAGCCGCGGCCGGGTCCTAGGCTCGGCCCATGGCCCGCCGGGATCTCCGCATCGCCGCCCGACGCCGCCGCGGCCTTCCCGCGGCGGGCCTGTTCGTCATGGCATGCGCGCACCGACGAGGCTGAGAAGCCCGCCCGGTCCGCCCCCCATCGGACGACAGAGACCTCCGCAGCCCCCGCGCTCCGGGGGTTTTTTCATGGCCCCTGCCAGCGAGCCCTTCGACATGCAGCACGACCAGACCATTCCCGGAATGCGGCGGGCCACCCCTGCCGATGCCGCCCTGGTGCGCGGCTTCACCCGCGCCGCCTATGCCAAATGGGTCGAGGTGATCGGCCGCGAGCCCCGGCCGATGACCGCCGATTACGACGTCGCGCTGCGCGAGCACCGCATCGACCTGGTCGAGCCCGACGGCCAGCTGCAGGCGCTGATCGAGACCCATGCCGCGCCCGACCACCTGCTGATCGTCAATGTCGCCGTCGCCCCCGAGCACCAGGGCAAGGGCCTGGGCCGCGCCCTGCTGGCCCATGCCGAAAGCCTGGCGCGCGCGGCGGGCCTGGCCGAGATGCGGCTCTACACCAACAGCCGCTTCGCCTCGAACATCGCGCTCTATGCCCGCCAGGGCTACGAGCAGTATGCCGAGGAGGTGCTGCCGCCGCTCGGCATCGTCATCCACATGAAGAAGACGCTGCGATAGTCACAGCAGCAGGTCGCGCACCGGCTGCAGCGGTTGCGGCAGGTCGGCCTCGCCCAGCGATTCCAGCAGGTCGATCTGGATCAGCCGGGCCAGCGCGTCGATCGGCAGGTCGTTGACCGCGGTGCCGAAGGGCTCCTCCAGCTCGTCGCTGAGCTCGTCCAGCCCGAAGAAGGTATAGGCCAGGATGGCCACCACCGCCGGCGTCGCCAGGCCCAGCGCGCCGACATAGCCGAAGGGCAGCAGCAGGCAGAACAGCCAGGCGGTGCGGTTCAGCAGCAGCCAGTAGGCGAAGGGGGTGGGCGTGTTGCGGATCCGCTCGCAGCCGGTCTGCGCCTCGGTCAGCACGCCGAGCTGGGTCTCCAGCTGGGCATAGAGCGGCTCGCCGATGCGGCCCTGGCGCCGCGCCTCGGCGAGGTCCCGGGCGATGGCCCGCAGCGTCGCCTGCAGCGGGTTGCGGAGCGTCGGCGCCGCGGCGGCCTCGGCCTCCGGCAGCCAGGGGGCCAGCGCGGTGGCCGCCTGGCCCTGGCGCAGCTGCGCTGCCAGGCCGAGGGTGAAGCCGACCAGCCGGCGCACCACCCGCTGCCGCAGCGCCGGATCCTCGGGGAACAGCGCGTCCATGTCGCGCGCCAGGCTGCGCGCCGCCATCTCCAGCCGGCCCCATAGGCCGCGCGCCTCCCACCAGCGCGCGTAGCAGGTGTTGGCGCGGAAGCCGAGGAAGACGGACAGCGCCAGGCCCATGAAGGTGAAGGGCAGCGCGGTGATCTGCGGGAAGACCTGCGGCCAGCCCAGGTCGGCCGCCGTCAGCAGGGTGGCCAGCAGCGTCACCACCACCAGCCGGCCGAAGATCCGCGGCACGATGGAGCCGCGCAGGGTGAAGATGAGGCCGAGCGGCCCGGGACGCTTGCGCACGATCATGATCCGGGCAGTTTCCTCCGCGCGGCGGGGATGGGAAACTGCCCGCTTCTGCATGGAAGCTGTGCGATGCGCGTGCTCGTCCTCGAGAATTCTCCCCTGGCCCCGGTCGGCCATTTCGGCGCCTGGCTGCAGGCCGCCCGCGGCGCGACGCTGGAAACGGTGGCCGGCCCTGGCCTGGCCGCCGGCGCGCCGCTGCCCGAGGCCGACCTGCTGGTGACGCTGGGCTCGCCCAAGGCGGCCTATGATTCCGACGCCTGGATCGCCGCGCAGCGCGACCTGCTGGCGCGCTGGATCGCGGACGGGCGCGCGGTGATCGGCATCTGCTTCGGCGCGCAGATGATCGCCAGCGCCATCGGCGGCAGCGTCTCGGCCATCGGCCGCTTCCACGAGGGCTGGATGGAGACCGCGGAGGTCACCGGGCCGGTCTGGCGCGGGCCCTGGGTGCGCTGGCACGGCGACCATGTGGCGGTGCCGGAAGGGACCGAGGTGCTGGCGCGGTCGGAAGACACCATCCAGGCCTTCCGCCACCGCCGCGCGCTGGGGGTGCAGTTCCACCCCGAAGCCAATGCCGGCTGCGTCGCCGACTGGATCGGCTTCACGCCGGCCGGGCGCCTGGCCGATCCGGAGGCCATCCTGGCGGTCACGCGGGAGCGCGACGCCTCGCTGGCGGGGCAGCGGGAGGCGCTGTTCGCGGAGATGCTGCGGTTGGTGGATGTTCATTAAGTAATTGATTTAAGAGGAGAAAGGCCAGGGGAATGAATTCCCCTGGACCCCATCTTTTTTCTGTCTGTGCTGCCGCGCGCCAAC